>DATIAI010000298.1:0-17618 GCA_035458065.1 Algoriphagus sp.
AAACTGCAATACAGACTGTGTCCACCCCGATCCTGAGGTCGCTCAATGATTCCCAAATAAATCGCGATATGATGTTTCTTCGCTAATCCTTGTACTTCCTTCAGATCTCCAGCTTCAATTTGCACAGCATTTCGAGCATAATGTGCGTAAATTTCTTTTTGAATTTTGTTGTCCCAAGCCGAGGCATTTGTAATGGAAAGCCACCAAGGGTAACCGGGAACTAGCCCTTCACCGAAAACGAGCAGTTCTGCACCTTTTTCGGAAGCTTCGATGATTGCCAATTTGACTTTTTCCAATGTGCCTGATTTGTTCAACCAGACAGGAGCGATTTGGGCAAGTGCGACTTTGAGCAGATTATCGGCCATGGGTTGAGGTTTAGGGAATGAAAATAAGGGAAATCTGAAGGCTAAAATGGATTTTTTCAGATTAAAACTTGGCTACAAATAGCCGAAAAAAAAAGGAAATTGATGCTGACTGCGATTTGACTCTCCGATTTAAAAATAAAAAAAAGCGATCTCTGAGAAACCGCCCTTTTTGACTAACTAAACCAACTTTTAATATTTTTCACACTGTTACCATATCCTTTTCGACATCCACTAGCGCCACGGCTCCGTGAATGGCAGTTTCATCTAATTCGGAGATAAGGATCTTCAGATTGGCCAAAACTGTCGGGTAGGCAAAAGTCTCCAAGGATTTGAACAGTGATTTTTTAAACAAAGGATAGGTTTTTCGGATCGATCCACCTAGGATAATTGCTTCAGGAGCAAGGGAATACAGGATCACTTTGAGAAGTTCCCCCAAGTGATGCCCAAATTCTTCATAGGCCTGAATTGCCAACGGATCACCGGCTAAAGCAAGTTTGGCTAGAGCTTTTGGTTTGCTTTTATAGATGTTTTGGAAAAATTTTCCGCTGCAATAATATTCGTAATTATGCTCGAGATAAGGTGCGCTACACCATTCACCAGCCGCTGAATACATCCCTGAATAGAGTTGTCCATTAATTACTATTCCTCCTCCGACACCTGTGCCGAGAGTGATTCCGACTAGGTTTTTAAAAGGTTTTCCTACACCGTATTTGTGAACACCGATGGCAAAGCAGTTGGCGTCATTGTTGACAAAAACAGGCTTTTTAAATCGTCCAGTTAGAAATTTTTTCAGCTCCACATGCTGGAATGAAGGAATGTTTTTCAACCCAAGTACTATCCCTTCACGGGAATCCACCAAACCCGGAATCCCTATCCCGATGCCTACGAAGTCGTAATGGGAGTAAGTCTCGATAAAAGTTGCAATGGTCTCAAGGATAAACTCCTTACTTTCCAAAGCTGGGGTAGGGATAGAGCGAATGTCTTCAAGATGTCCTTTTACCAGGACCCCGCCTTTGATGCCGGTTCCTCCGATATCTAATCCTAAAATGGCTTTTTCCATTCGCTGTGGTCTAATGAACTGTTTATAGTTTGGTTTAATTAAGAAAGCCGCAAGGAATTTCCCGGCCGCTTTCTGAATAGGTTTGTTAGCTTTTCGAAGTGCTTAAAGCATTCCTTCGATGGATTTTTCCAATTCTCTGGCTGTGGCCAAAAACTCGTCCACATTCATGTCTCTGAAGAAAATCAAGCCGTGGCTGGCTCTTACCTTGGCCCGCTCATGCAGGTAAAAGTAATTTTTGCCCAGCAAAAGCTGAATGTCATTGAGTTGTCCTACCCAAGTACGTTTGGCTACAGTGCTGAACTTTCCGTTGTGGGCATAGCTTGGGAAAGATGCATTCACCTGGCTCAGGTAACAATTGGAGAAAGAATCTTCCATTACAGACATGTCGCCAAGGGAAACAGGGACAATCACATTTGCCTCGTGCGGTTCAAATTTGAACCAAACGTTTCTGTATCCGATGATTCTCAAGTTGCTGGTGTCATGTTCCTCACTCCATTTTTTCACTGCTTCAGCAGTGGCCTGAAGTACTTTGTAGTGGGTATCCGGTCCCGAACCTTCCGGATCTAAGGTCAAGCTAATCTTAGTCGGTTTGATTTTGCGGAACATTTCCACGATCGGTTCTACGTCGCGGGTTTTGTCCGGCTGTTCGGTGAAGATATCCCCTGTGTAGAAGCCTAATCTTAGGTGATGCACGTTTTTAACCTGCACTCCAAAGTGTGCCCAAACCAGTTCTTCTTCAAACTCGCGGATCATGCCCTTCAGCTTTTGGATCTTTGCAGGGTTTTTCTCCCCGTCATAAGAGTTCTTCAGGATGCTGATGACATCGTTGATTGTTTCGCGAAGCTGCGTTTTGTTTTTAACTCCGTACACGATCACCAAAGCTCTCACTACTCTGTGGCAAAGTCCTCTCTTACGGGCGTCAGGATTTTCGGAAGCCACGTTGGTCAGGAAGTGATAGACGTCCTTATCGGTCTTTAGACTGTAGCCAACCTCGAAGAAATCTTCGAAATTGACCATTTGGATTTTGCCTTCGTCGAGGAGCTTTTTGGTGTGCTGAAGGGTGTCAATCACGAACGTATTGGTCACCGCTGTGAAGCCTGAAGTCAATACAGAGAAGTGTGCTTCGTTTGTCGGTTCGTTAAGCTGATTGGTGATATGAGGAAGGATACCCAAAGAAATATCATCGTGGTGAGGTCCGGTGTGAAGAAGTACCTCGTTGCTTTCTTGTTCGAGACCTTTGGCCAATTTGGCTTCAGTACTTTTCATCACCTGATTGACCGTATCTTCGGAAAGGCCCGGAATCAGCTTGGTATATTTATCAGCTTTGAGGTCTTCGATTTTGATTCGGTGACCGTATTTGTTCAGCTTTTTGCAGAGCTCAATGACTGCCCGTTCGGTTTTTTCAAAAGTCCATTCGCCTTTTTGGTAATAAGCGTCCATGGAATCTGTAAGCTTGACAGCGGCCCCTTTGGTCAGGTAGAATCGGCCGTTTTTCAGTTTCTGAAGGACAGTGGCAGGATAGACGTTGTTGAGAGAAGTTTCCAGGGAATCTCTCACAATTCCGGCTTTTGCTTCTCCGGCTGCTATGATGATGCCCACCGCTTCAGGATTGTAAACGATCGTATCCAATCCGATGGTGATTACGAGTCTGTTTGCAGATACCTCGATACCCCCCAAATCACCCGCAGCAACAGCCTGAGTTTCAAAGTTGGTATCTGTCAGGCGGGTTACTGAGAAAATGTGTGAACCCCGGGTGTTGAATGCAATGTGCCCATCAGGTCCGATACCTCCCAAAAAGAAACCAATTCCGCCTTTGTCACGGATACGCTGCTCATATTCTCCACACCACTGATCGATCATGTAGATGGATTTCTGCTGGATTTTTTCCAGATCATTCACAGGATCTCTGAATCTCAGGGAAAGGTCAACTCTCAGGTCAGGAAAAACTTCCTTGAAATGAAGCCCATCAGCCAAAGGGATCTCATCTGAGTTGATCAGAATGGCATTTTCCTTAGAAAGCCCAAATCCATTGATGTAGAACTTGTTGACGTAATCGTAAAAACTGTTGTGCTGCTTGGAAGAAATCGGGTAGAATTCGTCGATCTGCACGAAAGTCAGGTCCTTTAAAACCGGCTTTTTGGTGGCGCCAAGACCGTATTTTTCACGGACTTCTTTACCTTTTTTGCTGTCCCAGTTTTCCAGTAAGTATTGGGTCCATTTGATGAAAAACTCAGGGGATTTCCCGGTTGGCAAGCTGATGACTCCTTTGGGATTTTCAGCTACCCACTCCAAAAAGCGACAAGCAGTCAACAAGCCGAGCTTTGGGAAATTGTCAACGACGAGATAAGGAATCAGGGTCGAGATTTTGTCTACTCCGGATTCGGCTAAAAAGGCTTTTTCAACTTCGGAGAGAGGATACTTACTGAGCATACTGGTGAGACAGTTTAGTGGTGTAAGATTTATTGTTTTGGGTTGGGGTGATTTCCAAATTTTTTGGAGAATACTATAGGTAAATCGCCAAATTAAAATTTGCAAAGAATAATATTACCGAATTTTAGCCTGATTTTCAGGGTGTATTTTGCAATTTATTCTTTCAAACAAAATTAAAAAACTTTGGTGAATAAAAAACAACTTTTATAAAAAATTTATAGAAGTATTTCTTGAAGAAGGAAATTATAGGCTTCGAGTAAATGAAATTTTAATTCGAGCCTGGAATTCTTCGATAACTTTAAAAATCTCAATCAGGGTGACTTGTTGTACTTTGGTGAGAGATTTTACCTTGAGAAAGTTCTTCGGTTTTCTGTGCTGATCCAGGATGGAAAGGGACTGATTTTCCAGCCGCATTCCCATCAGGTAGTCGAACGCATGAATGAGCTCTTGGGCCTCTTTGGCGGTGAATATGCCTTTTTCTTGAAGCAAACTGATCCGATTGGTCGTATTTGTGTCGAAAATCCGGTATTTCAGCGCATATACTCTTGCAAGATCCACGATGGGTCGCATGGTCTGCTTTAGATTGAGTTGTTTTTCTCCGTCAATTTCTTCGGTTTTGATCCTTCGGAAAAAAGTCAAAGGTGCCACATATTGCAAGGCATTGTGGCCAAGATTTATAAAAAACCGTTCCGGGGCTTTTTCTAGCAGTTCACCCATGTAGATTTTCAATTCTTCCAAAAGTGAAAAATCTCCGTAAATGGCCCTGCAATCGAAAAAAGTACTGTAATTCATGGCTGTTTCCTGAGAAGCATCAGAAATCCAAGTATCATAGTTTCGCTTCCAATGAGACAATGAATGGGTCCATTTCGGATTCATCGCCATTAATTCTCCTTCGCAAAAGACGATTCCGATTTTGTCCAATGCTGTAGAAACCCGTGTGGCAAAATCCAGGAAGTAAGCCCGGACTTCTTCCCGGTGTTCATTGGCTTTGTCTTCGTAGATGATTGCGTTGTCCTGATCGGTTTTCAGGGTGAGTTCCCCGCGGCCTTCACTTCCAAGGACGAAAAAAACGAATTTCGCCGGCGCAGGACCGATCTCTTTGATGACACGCTCAATAACCCGCTGTGTGACTGTGTCCGCCACCGTGGTGATGATCTGATTCACCAAAGCTGCTTTCATTCCGCGACTGATCAAAAGATGGATGATTTCTGGCATCCGGGCCCATTTTTCTTCCAGTTCGGAAAATTGCCTGGCTTCTTTGACCGATTGGATAAACATAAAGGGTCCCTGACTTTGCTCTGTCAGAACTTTGGTCCTGCTGATCCAGCCGAGAAATTCCCCATGATTTTTCACCAGCAGATAGCGAGCCTTGGTCTGAAACATCAACAATAGCGCTTCCACAAGGGATGCTTCAGGCGAAATACTGACCAAATCCGTTTCAAGGATTTGGCTGACAGGAGACTCGGCAGGAAGTCCTGTTGCAAGAACCTTGTCACGAAGGGTAAGGTCTGTGATATATCCAGAGATCTTTTCCAAAGATTCTCCGATGAAGAGACAACTGACCTGCTCCCTTGCCATCATTTCTGCACAATTCTTTATTGATTGATCAGAGTGAGCAAGACGGATCCTCCGGACATTCAGTTCTTTTACTTTTTTGGAATAAAACTGATCGGAGACAAAAGTGCCGGGAGTGTGCATGGATTGAAAATACGAAAAGTGCAAAGGTTTCCCTTCTCCTAAAAATAAAACCGCTCCGAATTTTCACCCGAAGCGGTTTCTTTATTTAATGTTCAGGCAAAAAGCCCCTTTACCTTTTAACTGGTTAGGCTATTACCCCAAGAACTTTCGCAATGGTAACTCCGATTTCAGCCGGAGAGTCTACCACGTGAATTCCGTTTTCTCTCATGATGCGCATTTTGGCAGCCGCAGTATCATCCGCTCCACCGATGATTGCACCAGCGTGGCCCATTCTTCTGCCCGGAGGTGCAGTTTGTCCTGCAATAAATCCTACTACCGGCTTTTGGTTGCCGTTGTCTCTGATCCATTTTGCAGCTTCTGCTTCGTAGTTGCCTCCGATTTCACCGATCATGACAATGGCGTCAGTCTCAGGATCGTTCATCAGCATTTCTACTGCCTGCTTGGTGGAGGTTCCGATGATTGGATCACCACCGATTCCGATGGCAGTGGATACACCAAGACCTGCTTTAGCCACCTGGTCAGCAGCTTCATAGGTCAAAGTTCCTGATTTGGATACGATACCGACTCTGCCTGTTTTGAATACGAAGCCTGGCATGATACCGACTTTCGCTTCACCCGGAGTGATGACACCCGGACAGTTTGGACCGATCAGAATACAGCCTCTTTCTTTGATATAAGGTTTGGCTTTCATCATATCCGCTACCGGAATGCCTTCAGTGATGGTGATGATTACCTTGATGCCTGCATCGGCAGCTTCCATGATCGCGTCAGCTGCAAAAGCAGGTGGAACAAAAATGATAGAAACATCAGCGCCTGTCTTCTGAACTGCTTCTTCTACTGAATTGAAAACAGGTCTTTCCAAATGGGTCGATCCGCCTTTGCCAGGAGTCACACCGCCGACTACGTTAGTTCCGTATTCGATCATTTGCTGTGCGTGGAAAGAGCCCTCAGACCCGGTGAATCCCTGTACGATCACCTTGGAATTTTTATTGACTAGTACACTCATGCTTCGATTTTTAAAGTTTGCCACAAAAATAAAAGAAACCACCCGCTGACAAAAGAAAAGCGAAACAATCTCGGGGGAATTTGGTGAGCGAAATCTTTTCCTATTTTCGTTTCATGCTTTTACTTAGGTCTCAGGCTTTGCTTTTGACGATGGGTCTAATCCTGATCCAAAGTTTAGTTTTTGCCCAAAATTTCAAGTTTAATGCCCAGCCCAAAGGGGTCAAATTGCCGGTACAAAACATCTTACAGATTGAACAGGATACCCTGGGAAGGATGTGGTTTTCGACTTCCCGAGGAGTGGTGTATTCAGATGGAATTCAGACCTACGAATTGCCGGATACCCTAGTCAGAAGGTTCAATTACAGGATTTCTATCCACAAAGATGGAGATGGAATCATTTGGCTTTACAATGTCAACGGCGCCCCTGTTTTGTTCAAAGGCTCCCCGAAAGGCTGGCAGGAAGTTGATTTCCCGGCTGAAGTAAAAAGCCAGTATTCCTCGAAAATCAGTTTTTTTTCTAAAGGGAAATCCTCAGGGAAATATTTCTTTCTGGACACCAGAAGTCATCTCCTTTTTTGGAAAGAGGGAGACAGCAAAAAAATAATTGTAGAAAGAGATTTTCTCCAGACTGATGAACTTGTTTCTGTATTGGAGGTCGAAGGAGAAGTCATGCTCAATTTCAAACTTCAATCTTTTAAGTTTAAAGAAGGCCGTTTGATTCCGTATGAATACCGGGGGGTGCCGCTGCCTTCTCCTCCATTTATGGTGAAGAAATCACCTCATTCGGGAGAATATTATTTTTTGGGAAATAACTACCTCGCCAGAGGTCCAAAAGCTGAGTTTCCTACCCAGATCGTTAGTCGGGGTTTTTCTACCGGTGCATTTGTGAGTGATGATTATTATTCTCTAGAGTTTGCTGGGGAAAATGTCTTTTTTCATTTCAACTCACACCTTCTCAAGTATAATCCTTCGCGCAATAGGCCTGTTTATATCGACCTTTCTGACTTTTTCAATACTATCTATCTCCAGACTATTTTCCTGGATAGAGAAGGGATTCTTTGGGTAGGAACCAGCAGGGGAATGGCCAATAATAATAGCCAGGTCTTTCAGAATTATGGGATGGAGGTTACAGAATTTTTGGGTGAAGAATTGACTGCAATCTCAGATTTGGGTGATGGGGCATTCCTTTTTGGGTTCAACAATGGAATTCAGATTTTTAGCCGGATGGCAATCAAAACCATTTATAGGGATCCATTTTCAACCGGACTGCCCAATCATCGCATAATAAATTTTTCAAAAGATGGAGATAAAGGTGTCTGGTTTTCTGCCAATTGGGGAGGTGTCGGATACTTTAATTCCAAAACTGAAAAAATCACTCTAGCTCCTCCACCGGCTGAAACCAATATTTCCTCCGTTCAGGTGGTAGGTGATAGCCTATTGGTTGTTTCCGGAAAGCGCATATTCATCGCCCCTCTATCTGCAAAGGGGGATCAGCTTTATTCCAAAGAACTTACTTCAGAAATTGACTCCTTGTTGAAAGGAATTCCATCTTTTTATAGGAAAGCAGGAAAGCTAAAAAATGGAAAAATTGTGGTTTTAAGGGCTAGCAGGCTTGAAAATCAATACCCAATTGTAGAAACTCCAAGATATATTTTGGCTGAGGGGTACGATTTTTTAGAAATGCCGGATGGCAGTCTTCTTTTTGGGACTGAATTTGGATTGAAAGTTTATCGGGAAGGATACCAGGGCTTCTATATTCATCAGGGAAAATCAATCACCAATGCTGTCTTTGCCTTACTCAGGGACGGTGAAGAAAATATCTGGGCAGGCACTGACCATGGGGTTTTTGTGCTGGAAAAGGAGAAAATCAGCCATTTCAATGAGAGAAATGGATTGATTGGAGACGAAATAAACCGGGGGGCATTAATCGAAGCTGAATCTGGCAGAATAATGATAGGAACTCAAAAAGGACTTTCCATTTATTTTCCTGAGGAGGGCTTTTACGCCAATGGCACACCCAAGGTGTATTTGACTTCGGTTTTATTGGGAGAGGAAGAGGTGTTGGGAAAGAAAAACCCTGAAATTCCTTTTTCCCTAAATAACCTGGAAATTGGTTTTTTGGCGGCCGGTTTCAATGAATCACGGGAACTATGGATTCATTACCGGCTCAAGGATGAAGAAAATTCCGAATGGACCATTCTAAAAAACCCGGGATCAAATCAGCTGTTTTTCAGCAACCTGCCTGCTGGGAAATACCAGTTTGAACTGAAGGCCTCCTACGATGGGGAGAATTTTTCGGAAACTGTGTATTCTGAGCCTTTTGTGGTTTTAGCTCCATTTTACCTTCAAGTTTGGTTTATAGTTTTGGCCACTCTTTTTCTCCTGGGTTTAGGATTTTTGATCAATATGTTTTTCAGGCAAATCCAAAATCTCGGAATCCTCCAAACAGCTGTTGATCAGGAAAACAAAGGCAAGGTTATCGCCGAGCGGCAGTTCAAAAACGTATGGGCAAGTTCTCAGGACGGAATGCTTCTGACTCTGGAAGGGGAAAAAATCCTAACCGTAAATCCGGCATTTGCAAAAATGATGAAATGTTCTGTGGCGGATCTGGAGGGTAAATCCCTGTGCGTTTTGTTCAAGGATGAAAATGTGCAGGAATTCTATCTTGATGTTTTGTTAAACAGGGTCAGAAAGTCTCCTGGTAATGGAATTTCGCTGGAAACACCCATCGAATGGAAAACCGGTTTGTTGGAGATGGAAGTGTTTTCAGTGTTGTTGGATCAGGATGATAATGGAAAAGGGCTTGTCCTTTCTGTTTTCAAGGATATTTCAGCCCAAAAATCCGTTCAAAACAAACTGAAAGAAGCAAAAGAAAAGGCAGAGCAGGCCAACCGGTTCAAGTCTAGCCTACTTTCCAATATCAGTCATGAAATCCGGACACCGTTGAATGGAATCATCGGTGGAGCCGAGCATATTATGATGACTCGAAAAAAGGACGCCGAACTTCAATCTCAGCTAGATATCATACTTCAAAGTGGAGAAAGACTCCTTGGAACGATCAATTCAATACTCGATATCGCAAAAATCGAGGCCAATAAAATGCCTGTAGTCTATACCAAAACCGAGGTAAAGGAATTTTTGGAAACCATCATCCTGTCTCATAAAGCAATGGCTAAAAGAAAAGGACTGAATCTGGAGTTTCAGTTTTTGAGTCCTGGTTTTGAAGCAAAAGTGGATAGACGGTTTTTGGAAATGATCCTGAATAACCTGATAAGCAATTCTATCAAATACACCGAAACAGGATTGATTAAAGTCACCTGCGAAAAGGTGGAAGACCTGCTTTTGCTGGAGGTGACTGACTCGGGTGTCGGAATTTCAGAAGATTTCCAAAGCAAAATGTTCGATCCGTTTGAGCAGGAGAGTAAAGGAAATGATCGGTTGTTTGAAGGTACAGGGTTGGGACTGAGTATTACCCGCAATCTCATCACGCTCATGGGAGGAAATATCCAAGTCTGGAGCACAAAAAACTCAGGAACCAGAGCGTTAGTCGAAATTCCATTGTCCGAAGTTTAATTTTCGTATTTTCAGCACAGAATTATTACCCAATCCTTCGGATAAGCTCATGTTTACATTGAAAATCCTCATTGTAGAGGACGATTCCGTTTCAGCACTATTACTTCAGCGAGCACTTGAAAAGAATGCCCACCAGATTGTGGGGATAGCTGATACCGGCGAAAAAGCCCTCGAAATCTTGGAGGAGAACTTCGTAGATATCGTCATGATGGATATCAACCTGGCCGGTGAACTCGATGGGATCAAAACTACCGAGATCATCAACGAAAAGTATGATATCCCGGTCGTTTACTTAAGTGCAAGCTCGGATGCAGAAACCCTCAACAAAGTAGTCGGTACCAACCCGAGTGCTTATGTCATAAAGCCTTTCAATATCAGGGAGTTGAACATGGTGATTGAATTGGCCATATTCAAGGACCGGAAAGAAAAGGAACTCCAAAAGCTCAACAACGAACTCGAAGAAAAAGTAAAGCAGCGGACTGCTGAACTTTATGAAGCCAATACTGAGCTCACCAAAGCCCTCGAAAAAGAAAGGGAAATCAATGAACTCAAATCCAGGATTGTGCTCAATGTATCACATGGCTTTAAGACACCACTTACCTCTATCTTAAGTTCTGCCCAGCTTTTGCAGATTTATGCGGAAAAGGATCACCCGATGAAGCAGAAAATCGCCAAACACGCATTTAAAATAGAGCATTCTGTTAGGGCTTTGAACAACCTCCTGACAAGTGTTTTGTTCTTTGGTAAAGCCGATGAAAACAAACTTGAATTCAGACCCAAAAAGATTTTCTCGGCGGCTTTCGTCAAGGAACTTTTGGATACTGTCAAAGCCGGAATTGACAATGATGTGACTATCAAATCCGATATCGGGGATTTGCCGAAAACGATCACCTCTGATCCTGAATTAATCTACCAGGTATTTGAAAACCTTCTCTCCAATGCCGTCAAATATTCCAAGGACGGAAAGCAGGTAGAATTTAAATTGACATTTGAGGATAATAAACTGCTTGCCCAAGTCACGGACAAAGGCATTGGAATCCCTAAATCAGAGCAGAATCAACTTTTTGACCGGTTTTTCAGGGCTAAAAATGTCGGAATCGTGGAAGGTTCCGGACTTGGACTTTCGATCGTCAAAAAATGTCTTGATGTCCTTCACGGAGATATTACTTTTGAAAGCGAAATGGATAAAGGAACCACTTTCTTTGTCACAATTCCGGTTAAGTAAAGTATGTTGGAATCGAGTTCTTTACACTATGCCCATCCCGGGCAGGCAATGCTTGCTTTTCCCGAAATCAAGGTCGGGTCAGGAGAAGCCCTATTGGTATTGGGGAAATCCGGGAGCGGTAAAACCACCCTTCTTAACCTGTTGGCGGGACTTCTAAGCCCGGCAAAAGGTGAAGTCAAATTGGATGGAGTGGTACTTTCTTCCCTTTCAGGCCAGGCTTTGGATCTCTTTCGGGGAAAAAATATCGGCATTGTTTTTCAAAAACCGCATTTGATCGCGGCGCTCAACGTCCGTCAAAATCTTGAATTGGCGCATTTTTTCAGCAAAAAGAAAGGCCAGGATATCGGACATTTGCTTTCGGAATTAGGTATTGAGAAAAAGTCAAATTCTTCGGTTCTGACATTGAGTGAGGGTGAAGCCCAGCGGGTTTCCATCGCCAGAGCTTTGGCAAACAGTCCAAAATTGATTTTGGCAGACGAGCCGACTTCAAGTCTGGATGATGAGAATACCGAAAAGGTCATTCAGTTGCTGAAACTGCAGGCCTCAAAAATCGGTGCGGCTTTGATCATTGTGACTCACGATCAGCGGGTCAAAAATCATATTTCCAACTTTATTGAAGTCAAATCCTCATGAATCTGTTTAAGATCAGCTGGAAATACCTGACTTTCCGCCCCCTCTCGACAGGCTTGAATATTGTTTTGCTGGCATTGGGTCTGGCGATCATTACTGTCCTGCTGTTGATTCAGGATCAGTTTGAGAAGAAAATGAATCAGGATGCGGAGGGAATAGATCTGGTGGTTGGGGCAAAAGGGAGCCCACTCCAATTGATCCTTTCGTCAGTTTATCACATTGATTTTCCTACCGGGAATATTAAGGTAGAGGAAGCCAAGCGTCTTTCCAGAAATCGACTGGTAAAGAAAATCATTCCGCTTGCATTGGGAGATAATTTTCAGGGATTTAGAATCGTCGGGACAAATCATGATTACTTGGAGCTTTATGGTCTGACTTTTTCCGAAGGAAAAGCGTGGGAAGTTCCTTTTGAAGTTGTGATTGGATCTGAAGTCGCCGTTAAATCAGGATTGAAGCTCGGAGATGAATTTGCCTCAAGTCACGGAATCAGTGTTGGAAGTCACGATCACGATTTACACAATTTCGTTGTTTCCGGTATTCTAGCTCCACGGGGCAATGTGGTGGACAGATTAGTGTTGACCAGCATCGAATCTGTCTGGTACACCCATGATGAAAAACCCAATACTGAAGATACTACACCTGCTCAGGATTCACTTGCAACTGCGGAAATCTACCAAGATTCTTTAAACACTTTTGCAGTGGAAGAAGATCATGATGCCAAATTCCACAGCGAAGTATCCAAATCCGGGTTTCCCCCTTCTGATCAAGATCGGGAAGTAACAACCTTGCTTCTTCAATACCGGAATCCAATTGCAGCGGTCCAATTGCCCCGAATGATCAATTCTGCGACTTCTATGCAGGCGGCATCTCCTTCTTTCGAAATGTCCCGTTTGTTTGAGATTCTTGGAGTGGGGATCAGCCTTTTGGAGGGGCTTGCTTTTGTGCTGATTGGGATTTCAGGTTTGGGTATTTTCATCGCGCTTTACAACTCCCTAAAAGAGCGAAAATATGATCTGGCAATTTTGAGAGCAATCGGCGCATCAAGAGGTCAGCTACTGGTTTTGATTTTTCTGGAAGGAATCATGCTCACATTTTTGGGGGCAGTACTCGGGATTGCATTGGGACATACTTTCCTTTGGCTGGCTGTCAGTCAGAGTGAGCAAAATGTAATTGCAGCAATTCAGCCATGGATTTTTCTGAAACAAGAACTTTGGATCATAGCTTATGCGTTAGGAGTGGGGTTGGTAGCATCCATCATTCCAGCCTGGTCAGCTTATCAAACCAGTATTGCAAAGCAACTGACAAAGGCTTAACTAGCGGGCAATTTTAATAAAATGAAAATGAAGAAGTGGGGGATAATTCTTGTAATTGGGCTGATTTTCAGTTTCTCAGGCGCTGATTTAAAAGCTCAGGGAGTTTGGAAAAGCCTTTCCGAAGTATCCTATAAAATCAGTGAAGACCAGTTTGGAGAATTGTATGTTCCGGTCTTTTCTGAAAACATCAAGAAACTGGAAGGAAAAGAAGTGGAGGCGGATGGATACATTATTCCTTTCGAGGGCATGTTCAAACCGGAGCATATCATTCTGTCCAGCCTACCCTTGGCTGAATGTTTTTTTTGCGGTTCGGGTGGCCCTGAGACTGTCATGGAAGTGATGCTGACCAATCCGATCAAATACACGTCCAAGCGGGTCAAAGTTCGCGGTAAACTTACCTTGAATGCCAAGGATCCGGAAAAGCTCATGTACATCCTAAAGGATGCAAGATTGATTTTGGAATAAAAAAAGCTCTGATTTCCAGAGCTTTTTTAGGTTTATGCTACCGTTTCCTTTTCCATTTTCCTGAATTTTTCCAAAATCCCCATAGTCACTGGGCCGGGTTTTCCCGATCCGATTTTTCTTTCATCAAGCTGTGTTACCGGCAGGAGCACTTTGGTGGTACTGGTGATAAATGCCTCATCTGCTTCCCAAACTTCTTCGAGGGAAATGGACCGGATCACTACATTTCCTGCCATTTTCAAAATTTGCTTTCTGGTGATTCCCATCAGAATATGCTGATCCGGGGTATGCAAGACGCCGTTTTTAACTATGAAAAAATTGCTTCGGGAGCTTTCACTCACCATTCCGTTCCAATGGTAAAGCACATCCTCCGCGCCCAACCTTTTCCAATTGACACTATGCCAAACAGGCAATGTGTAGTTGGTGGTTTTGATGTCGGAAATGGGTCTGACATATTCCAAAGTGAGTAATTTGATGCCTTGTTGATACTTTTCCTCAGAAGGCATGGATAAAGGTTCGGCGAAAATAAAGAGCTTTCCTTCAGCAGGTGAAAAATGATTTTCCGAAACTCCACCGCTCAAAACCATTCTTAGACCTCCGTTTAGCAGGTCATTTTTCTCGATAAGTTCAGCGATGATGACACGAAGTTGCTCTCTGCTGTAGGCAAGGGGGAGGTGTGTTTTTTCGGCAGAGGTGATAAACCTATCGAGGTAGTGTTCAAGAAAAAGCGGTGAATATCCGGAAGTCCGGAAAAAGTCAAAAATTCCATAACCTCTGATCAATCCCAAATCCATCGGGTGGATAGTGGCAGTTTCAGTGGGAATGATTTTCCCGTCGGCAAAGCAGAATGGTTTCATTTTAGAAGAAATTTACCGTCAAAATTAGCATCAAAAACCGTTATTTTCGCCTCAAGATTTTTGATTTAAAAATTTAATTTAAAAAAGAAAAAATTGTACCTTAGGCAAGCATAAAATGAATTCAATGAAATTAACTCGTATTAGTTTGATCATTAGTTTTATTATGTCATTCCAGGCCTGTGGTCCAAATCAAAAGGATTTAAATTTGGAAAAAAAGGCTGAGGTCCTGGCTATCCATGATGAAGTTATGCCCAAAATGGGTCAACTCAAATCTCTCGAGAAAAAAGCGCTTCAAAGGGCCAATGAACTTGCAGCTAGGGATACAGTAGATTCCGTACAGGTGGAGTCATTGAAAAAACTGGCAATAGAATTAGATCAAGCCTACGAAGGAATGTTTGATTGGATGAGGCAGTACGAATCTGATGACCAGGGTAAGAGTCCGGAGGAAGTAAAAGTCTACCTGGAAGAGCAAATGATTTCTGTCTCAGAGGTAAACAGAATTATTAAAGAAACTCTTTCAAAAGCCGATTCGGTTCTGAAAAATTAATAACCTTCGGGTTGATTTTTTAAGTATTCTTCAACTTCTGAGGCGGTGATTACTCCCTCATTCATTCCCCATATATTATAGAGATAGGTAGTGATTTGGGCAATGTCCAAAGGTTTTAAATTGGGATTTGCAGGCATTGCCTGGTTGTATTTTTCGCCGTTGACGGTGATTTCCCCGGTCTGACCATGTCGGATGATCCAGACCGTCCGATGGATATTAGCCTTGAAATAGTCGGAATCCCGAAGTGGAGGAATCAGTTTTCCGAGCCCTTTTCCATCGGATTGATGGCAATTTCCACAATAGTTTTCATAAAGGGTTTTTCCGGAAATGGCATATTTCATGACATCCGGATCCGTTATTTGGGAAAGCGTATTTTCCTCATTTGTGGATTTGGGAGCACAGGAAAAGGCCAAAATCAAGCCTGCAACTAAAACAAGTACTTTCATTGATTGAGCAACTTTGGAATATCAGAAATCAGACGATCCACCTGATCCGACTTTGTTCCATCATACACACCCCGGATTCTTCCTTCTCCATCAATCAAAAGAAAAGCCCCGCTATGCAAAAATCCTCCCGGCTCAGCCTGATCTGCCATCGCAGTAGTCAAATAGCTGGTTTGGCCCATTTCGAAAATTTTCTCCTGATCTCCGGTCAGGAAATTCCAGGTAGAAGCGTCCTCAACTCCAAGCTTTTCGGCGTAATCCTTTAAAACAACCTGAGTATCAAAAGTGGGATCGATGGAATGGCTCAAGATTTTGAAATTGGGATTGTCTTTGTATTGCTCATACACCCGAAGCATTTCTTTTTTCATGATCGGGCAGATCGTGGGGCAGGAGGTGAAAAAGAAATCTGCGACATAGATTTTTCCCGCAACGTCTGAATTTCGGATTGTATCTCCAAGTTGATTGACAAAGGCAAAATCCGCGATCTTGTGGTACACAGTGTCCTTGTTGTCATCCACATATCGCTCCCCCAAAATAGGAAGCTCAGCTGGCTCGGATGAGTTTTCGGAGGCTGGCTTACATGAGAAACCCACTAGCATTACTAATCCAAAAAGAAAATTGGTTGTTTTCATTATCCGTTTTTGATTCTATATTTTTTGTAAAGCCGAATGCCCAGCATTAGCAAAATTGCCAAGCCGATCAATCCGGCAACTCCCCAAACCATGCTCAGGGTATTTTTGAGTACGATCAGGAACACTATAGCAAAAAGCAAAATTGTCGAGGCTTCGTTCCAAAACCTGAGTTTGGTGGAGGACCAGCGTGATTTTCCAGCTTGTAATTCTTTGAAAAGCACATGGCAAAATCCGTGATAGATGTAAAGTAACAACACAAAACCAAGCTTGGCATGCATAAACCCCTGCTCCATATATCCCCAACGGTAGCTGAGCACCCACGCTCCAAATATCAATGTCAGGACTGCCGATGGCCAAGTGATGATGTACCAAAGTCTGCTGGCCATCAGGTCAAGTTGTGGCTTGAGGATTTTTCTTTCTGCTTCAGGCTTCTGGAGAGCTTCTGTTTGATATATGAAAAGTCTGACGATGTAAAAAAGCCCTGCAAACCAGGTGACTACGAAAATGATATGAAGTGCCTTGACGTACTCGAAACCCATTGTCAGAATTTTGGGCTAAATTAAGGCCTAAACACCGTAAACCCTCTAAATTTTTGAAAAGGAACAAACTCATTTTCTATTTGATCGGAATAGTTGTCTTAATCGTGATCTATCAGATTATGAGTTCCAGTCTTTCACAGCCAGGAATGGAACAATTCGAGGGGAAATACGAAGAGTTGGGGTTTTTCAGGAATGAAAACAATACTGGTCCAGTAATTCGGGTCTATGCAATTCGGGCTTTGGATCCCAATCCGGAATGGATGAAGGATTTTGCCGATGCTCAGCCACATACCAAATACGGTCGGACCCTTGTCTTTTTCTTTTCTTCAGAACTTAAAGAAAAAGTGACTCTATCTCCTCAAGAACCATTTTTTTCGGAAAATTTCCAGCCGTTTCTATTGGCTCAATTTGAAAAAACTCCCATGGGAGAAGGTCGTTTTTCAACCTCAAGACCATGAAAAGACGACTTGACTTGGACGCTTTCAAAAACGGAATCCTATCCGGAAACCGGGTGATACTAAGTCAGGCCATCACTTTGGTCGAAAGTTCTCTTGAGTCAGATCAGGATTTGGCTTCAGAGCTTGTCCAGTCTTTAATTTCACATTCAGGTAATTCGATCCGAATCGGAATCACAGGAGTACCAGGAGTGGGGAAAAGTACATTCATCGAGAGTTTTGGAAAAATGCTACTGGATCAGGGCAAAAAGGTCGCAGTTCTGGCCATCGATCCCAGCAGTCAGTTGACTAGAGGGAGTATCCTGGGTGACAAAACCCGAATGGAAAATCTGGCTTCTGACAAAAGGGCTTTCATCCGTCCAAGTCCTTCAGGGACTACCTTGG
>DATIAI010000299.1:0-5231 GCA_035458065.1 Algoriphagus sp.
ATATTTCCCCGGTTGGTTTTGAAATTATAATCCTGGATTTGGGCGTTGGTCTGAGTAACCGAACCCATTGCATAGGAAAAAGCAAAGTTGGAAAGGTCGTAAATGCGGTTTGGTGATTCCGGATTTCTTTTGATTTTGCGCACGTTGTTAAAGCTTAAATTCCGCCTGTTTAGCTGATCTAAGGCGATATTCCTGTATTCATCACGCTGTGCATTTGTTTCAAATTTCCCCAAAGCTACCTCAAAAGGCACATCAGGGTTGAGAGGATCGTATTCAGGCCGAGTACTTGAATTTTCAACCGAGAAATACATCGGAATGCTCAATCCGAAACTTTCAGGAAGAAGTTTGTTTACTTCCACATTAGTGGAGATGTCGTATTGGGTAGTAGCATGCCGGGTCCTCTGGGAAAGTTTGGTTTCCAATCCTCCAAACCCGATTGAATTGTGTCTGACAGATGCCGAAACCACAGCCACGTCAGCGATTTTAGCATTGAGAAATGCATTGGCTGCCCAGCCGTTACTTTTGGTAAAGCCTGTTACACGAAGTTCGTTAGCCCAAAGGCAGAGAGATTTAGAGGAACCTATACCTGTCCCGGGATTTCTTACACCGATCATCATCCCTTGTACCATACTCAATTCAGGTCGGCCAACTACGGTTACCCTGTATTGCCTGATTTCTTTGGAAAAAGGCAGGTTAAGTGGAGATTGACTGTTATCCCTATCAACTTTCACACCCACGATCTCCTGGATTGCAATGTCGATTTCATTTTCCAGTGGCCAAACAGCCCTCGGGTCATTTGTTCCCAAAGGTGATACTACCAGAGGAACTTCGATTTCGTAATAATTGTCCGTGTAATCAGTTCCCAATCTCAAAAACGCTCTAACCTCCCCGTCCTGAGCGTCCTCACTGTTTGCGTGGAAAAACATCTTGATCCGCTCATATTGAACCAAATCATAATTGAGATTTTTGAATACAGCGCGGGCATCTTTTGGCGCCAGATCCTCTACACATATCCGAAGTGATTGCTCATTTAGTCTTCTTTCTACCGTAGAGGTATTGTCTCTGTCTCGGTTAATGCCCGGAGGAAGGACGTAAGGACTGGATTTGTCACTTCCCTGAGAGTTTTGCTCAATATTTACCACATCCACTGTAAGATTGGAATTGTCTGGTTCAGGGACTTCAAAAAATCCTTTTTCAAAGAGAGATTCTTGGAATACCCTCCACTGGCTTCCTACCATTCTGAATTCGGCCATTCTCAATACGACTGGCTGCTCGAAATCAGTCAGATAGGTACGGATCCATCGGATGGATTTGAAGCCTGAGATATCACCCTCAACCCGGTCAGGCTGGCGGACAGGAATTCTGAACAGATACCAATTGACCTCGTCACCCCCTTCGGAATGGGTGACCCGATCGACAATGTAGTTTTCTCCGACGTTCAATTGACCTGGGCGAAGATCCAACTCGTATTCGTAATAATTTTCGAGCTCGTTGATCGTATTATCCGTGTTTAAATCTTCGTTGTCGGGAGTGTTGTTGCCGGATGGGGTATAGGGAAGGTTGGGGTCAATTGACACCGGGGTATTTCCTTCCATTCCATTGAATTTTTTGTAACGTTCCAGGATCTTGGCATCTGCCTGATCGAATCTTTCATCGAGATAGTACTGAAAAGCATCTGCCGAAACATCCTGCAAAATGGTATTTCTAGCCTGTTGGGACACATTCAGCCGGTCCAAAAATCTGGATTGAAAAAAACTTTGCTCATCCTCGTTTTTCAAACCGTCCAATCCCACATCCTGATTGACCCTGGAAGATTCTGAATTGTCAAAGGCTGGAATCAAAAATTGTTCACGGGTAATCCTTCCCCATTCATTTTGGCCGGTTTCGGAAGGATCTCCATCGGCAGGAAGTCCGTTTTCAAATGCATGTGCTCCGTCTTTCATCACATCCTCAGAGATGTCTCCAAGATTGATGAAAAGCTTTCCACCCGTGGTATTATTTTCATTGAAAACGCCGTCTAAAACCCGACCGTTTTCACCGGAAATAAACGGATCCATCAACCAAAATTCGATGTACTCAATATTTGTCCTGTCAAAGTCAACTTCGGTCGTGATCGCGCGGGTGATCCCACCGTAGTTTAACCTAGGATTGGGCAAAAGTCCATCTATGTCAAGGTTTGGATTGTAATTGAACATGCCCCTTTCACTTGGGAAATATGCCAATTCAAATAGCGGCTGTGGGACAACAATGACGTCGCGATCCTGATTTTTGAAGATTTCCTGCGGAATTACTCTTCTTACGTAATGGTTCCTCTTGTCTTGCTGGGTGAGGTTTGTTGGGACACCGGGTCCGCTTTCTCTGTAGAAAATATTGTCAATATTGTACCAAGCCAACCGCGCTCTGCGATAGGTGCTTCCCAAATTGTCCTCGGTCTGATTGCTTAGGTCAAACCGGTTGCCTGGAGTTTTTGGAGTTGAGGAAATTTTCCAGTTTTGATTTGCAGCTGCACCCAAATAGAACGGAGTGACGGCAGCTTCAAAATCATCCACATAGGAAGCCTGATCCCCATCGACTGTGTTGGAAGAACCTGGGATCAAGTGGGCAAATTCAGCATTGAACTGGACCAGGGATTGTTCCTTGGTATCCGTAAATGGCAATGCATCGGCAAGTTTGGTCAGCCAGCGGGATTCGTCATTGAAATTGACATCCAAACCCCAAAGACTATTCCTCAAAGTTTCATTCCCGGTGGCAATTCTTGTCACATTAGGGCGCTCATTGAGGTACATGAAAGTACCCCCAATATTCAGTTTTTTGCTGGCCAAGTAATCTAGCCTCGTCCCAATAAGGCTTCTTGTTTGGAAAGACACCAAATCGGCTTTCTCGAAGCTGACATTGATTTGTTTGCCCGATTGCAAAATCGCATCATTGATGATCACCAATCGCCCCACATTATAATCAATGGTGAAATCAACGCCCTCAGTCAAAGGAATATTTCCTGCCATAACAATCACTGAACCAGGCGCGATATTCAAACCAGGTAGCTGGATTTCACTAGCAGAACCTGCGGTCAACCTACCTTTGATGAAATATTTATTCAGCCTGGTGACAAGCTCAGCATCCGCCTGAGTGGTTCGGTAGAGTGTGTCGTAAACGTACTTGTCCTTCAAGACTAATTCTTCAGGAAGGAAATTTCTCTCGAGATTTGATCCAAATGGTTCCAAAACCGGAAAGATCAATAAACCCCGATCGGAGATCATGGTCAGACCTTCGACATAATCGAAATTCCCATCGGGTGCTGGGTCATTTTGAGGATTGAGATTATCAAGTCCGGTGAGCCTGATCAGAGGCTTGTCTCGCACATTCGTACCTTCCAAAAGTGAAGGATTGTCCAAGCCCGTTCGGTCATCCCGGTAGATCACCTGCAGTTGGAAACCATCCTGCAAGATTTGGCTGGCATTTAAGCTATACACGTTTTTCATCATCAAATCCCAAGTAGGGACTCTGGGATTGATACGTGCTGGTCGGAGCATTTTCAGGAAAATAAGCTCGTCTTCAGCTCTGGTTTGGTAATCTTCGGTCAATTCACCGACTTTGAAAACCTGACCATTGTAGGTGTATTCAAATGAAACTGCCAAAACCTCATCGTTTTGGAGTCTTCTGAAAAGTGAGAGGTAACCCAGTTGGGGATTGAAAAAAAACTCGTTTTCATTAAGTTTCCTAGCGCCATTGATCTGCTCAAAATCCACTCCTTTTCTGATTCCCAAAGTTGACTCCATCGTTCTGGAGCCTGTGTCGAATGGTCTGAAGGAGGAATTGGTGGATATGTTGGAATAAAGTGAATTGGCTTCATTGCCGGCTGGCGCTCCCGGATTTCCAGTTCCGATAGCTGGATTGGTAGGATTATAAATCACCCTGCCTTCTCCCAAATCCATAAAGGCCGCAAAATTTCTCAAGGTCTCAGTATTGGTAGCCCTGTTCATGATATAAACCTCGATTCGGGTAACATTCACCCCTGAAAGCACCTGTGGCAATCCTCTCAGCCAACGCTCGTAGTTGTCTCTGAAAAAATGTGCAAGGAAGAAGTGACGGTTTTCATCGTATTTGGATGCCTGGACGTCAAAAGTCCGACCTTGTCCATTTGCATCGATCACCAAGTTGTCCCGTCGACCGCGTTGAGTAGAAGCTACGGCGGCCACGTTGAGCTTGCCAAAGCGCATTTGGGTCTTAACTCCAAACAGGTTTTGAGCGCCTTGGATCAACCGGTTTTGAATCGGCATGCTGACATTTCCGATTTCGACGGACTGAAGGATGTCTTCTTCAAATCCGTCGTATTCCACTTTGAGCTGATTTTGAAAATCGAAGGAGTTGTTGGAATCAAAATTCGCTGCGATTTTCATCTTTTGACCCAAAGAGCCATTGACTGCCATTTGGATTTGTTGCTGAAAATTGAAACCACCGTTTTGTTGCTGCCGGATGGGTAAAGTTGGATTATCCACTCTTCGGAAAATGGCTCCAAAGTCCAGATTGACATAGCCTGTTGGGACTATGTTGATTTCACTTCCTCCAAATATCCTGTCAAAAGATGGGCTTACCGTTAGGGGAGGAATTAGGCTTCTGCCTTCCACGGCACTTTCCCCGTCCGTTCCACGCGCTCTTGATCTCCAATAGTCTTGTCGAACACGATATTCCTGAAGTTGTGAAAATTGGTCAAATTCATATTCCTGCTCATTCCCCAACCGACTGCTATCGAGTTGGTCAACGATATTGTACCTCAATGTGGAATCAATCAGGACATTGATTGCCTGATCCACAGGAGGAGCAGGGATGAAAGGCGATTTGGGACGAAGAAAAGGATTGCGGTAGGGGTATAGAGGATTGGTCCTCATATTTTGCCAAAGCAAAAAAGAGGGAGACAATCTGCGAATATTTAGGGAATCAATTCGGGATTGGGTACTGTCTATGGCAACTTGTTGGGCGCTGACCGGTGATATTGCAAATAGAAAACCCAACAGGAAAAATAGAACAGGCCCGTGACTTCTAATTTCGCCTCTACAGAAGGTCAGTAACTCCTGAAAGTTCAATCCAGCTTCAAATTAAGGTGTCTTTAAAGATGCTTTAATTAAATCTTCTAAGGAAATTTCTCCATTGGTTTTTTTGAGAACCAGAGTGATATTTTTCTCTGCGAGGGCCTTTGGAAATCCTAAAGTAATTAAGGCTTGTAACGCCTCCTC
>DATIAI010000300.1:0-2406 GCA_035458065.1 Algoriphagus sp.
ACAACAGTGCCCTCAAATAGACAAGTGCTCGGGTAGAGCTTGATTGCCAAATCACTTGGCAAATTGGGTGATGGTTTGACAGGAAGACTATAAGCCATCTGACGACTCCAATTTGCTACCGGAATCACTTCCAGATCCGCAGTTAAACCGCCTTTCAGCCATTTTTCCCCATTGATCATTTGAGCCAGTTCTCCAACTGACAAGCCATGGACTATCGGGATGTTATGCATTCCGACAAAAGATTCAAAGCCGGGTTTAAGCATCGGGCCATCGATATAGCCCCCATTTGGATTTGGCCGATCAAAAATGATCACTTTTTTCCCTTGCTCTGCACAGGCTTCCATCACGTAGTGCATCGTGCTGATGTAGGTGAAAAAGCGTGTTCCCACATCCTGAAGGTCAAAAATCACCACATCGAGATCTGCGATCTGGGCAGCGGATGGTTTCTTGTTGTTTCCATAAAGCGAAACAATCGGCAATCCGGTCTTTTGGTCGATGCTGTTGTCGACTTTCTCTCCGGCATCTGCTGTACCTCGGAATCCATGTTCAGGCACAAAAACCTTTTTTACCTGCACACCATTTTCCAAGAGGAAATCAACCACATGTTTGTTGGCAGACTGAGGCATGATGCTGGTTTGGTTTCCAACAAAGCCTACTTTTTTCCCAGCTAGAAGGGGGAGATAAAGCTTCGACTGCTCCGCCCCGGTAAGAATAGGCTGCTGTGAAAATGAAAAATGTACGTTGAAAAGGGTTAGAGAAAAAGCCAAAAAGTAAATCAGGAATGAATTTTTCGTTTGCTTCATGCTATTTTGCGAGGATTTCTGAACAAATTAAAAGGATTATCCGCTCCTATGCTAGCAGATTCAGGTTTGATTGAAGAACTGCGGATAATCGTCCCCGGTCGACAGTTGACCGTCGACCGGGGATGGCCAATCCAAGTAAAAACGCAAGGAAATTTGTGTTCGTTTACCAAGTTTTAAACCTAAAAAGCACCTTTTTGAACCTTTCCTATTTCATTGCCAAAAGAATCAGTTTCAAGCAGGCCGGAGGATTTTCGGGAACGATTCATCGCATAGCCGTAGGAAGTCTTGCCTTGGGTCTTGGAGTATCCATCTTGGCATTCATGGTGCTAGGCGGATTTCAGGGAACAGTTTCGGAACGGGTTTTTGGATTTACGGGTCACTTTCAGGTTCAGCGATTTCAGATGAGCAATGCCTTTGAAGAGGCACCTTTTTCTCTCAATTCTGAATTTATTCAAAACTCAAAAAACCTTCCATTTCTTACCAAAATCCAGTCTTTTGCCCATAAAGCTGCGCTAATTAAGGGTGATCAGGAAGTGGAAGGGATTCTGATGAAAGGGGTGGGAAGTGATTTTGATACCCTTGCATTTTCACAGTACCTTATCGAAGGTCGAATGCTGCATTTGCCTGATTCAGGCGTGAGCAATGAAGTCTTACTGAGCAAATTCATCGCCAATAAACTTTTGCTCAAAGTCGGGGATAAGGTGACCATGTACTTTGTGCAGGATCCGCCTCGGTTTAGAAGAGTGGAGGTAGTGGGGATTTTTGAAACTTACCTGGAAAACTTCGATGAAAAAATCGTGATCGGAGAGCTTCAGACCATCCGAAATCTGAATGGTTGGGCTGCTGACCAAATTGGCGGATTGGAAGTTTTTGTAAATGATCCTAAAAAGGCCACTGATTATTTTCCCCTGATTGAGAATGAATTGGATCTTAACCTTAAGTTGATTGACAGTCGGGCTAAGTTTCTAGAAATATTTGACTGGCTGACCTTGCTGGATACCAATGTGGTTGTGTTTATTTCCCTGATCGGTTTTGTGGCGATTTTCAATATGGGGGCCATTCTTTTTATCCTGATCATGGAACGCACTCAAATGATCGGACTGCTCAAGGCGATGGGTGCGAGAAATGCCCAGATTCGAAGAATATTCTTTTGGAACGGGATGAAAATTCTGGGAAAGGGATTGATTTTGGGCAATATCTTCGGTCTTGGAATCGGATTTTTGCAGGATCAATTTAAGCTGGTTCCGCTGGATGCCGCAAGCTACTACATGAATTATGTGCCGATAGACTGGAATTGGCCCATGTTTATTTGGCTGAATATTGGGATCGCGCTGCTTACCTCGCTGGTTTTATGGATTCCTGTGATGGTAATTTCCAGGATTGATCCGATCAAATCGATCCGCTTCGACTGAGGCGGTAAGGGGTGAAAATGCTTTTGATTTTCATCCAAATCACCCCCAAAACGGCTTCCTTGAAAATTTTAGTGCTCATTTTGGAAGTTCCTTTGGTGCGATCTGTGAAGATGATCGGAACTTCTATGATCCGGAATCCCAGCTTCCAGGTGGTGAACTTCATCTCAATCTGGAAAGCATAACCAATAAAT
>DATIAI010000301.1:0-9233 GCA_035458065.1 Algoriphagus sp.
CAGCCTGTACCTGCTGCGGTGACTGCTTGTCTGTAAACATGATCCTGTGCATCACCGCAAGCAAAGACTCCTTCCACATTGGTTTTTGAAGTTCCCGGAATGGTCTTAATGTAGCCGGAAGAATCCATATGGATAAAATCCTTAAAGATTTCCGTGTTTGGCTGATGTCCAATAGCAACAAAGAAGCCAGAAATCGCGATTTCACGCTTTTCTCCGGTTTTATTGTTAAAAATTCTAACACCATTAACTTCTTCCTCACCGAGAATCTCATCAGTCTCCGAGTTCCAAAGAACTTCAATCTTTGGATTGTTGATGACCCGATTTTGCATGATCTGGGAAGCTCTCATTTCCTCCCTCCTAACGATCATATAGACTTTTGTACAAATATTTGATAAATAGAGGGCTTCCTCACAAGCGGTATCCCCAGCTCCAACTATTGCAACTTCCTGGCCTTTGAAGAAAAACCCATCACATACTGCACAGGCAGATACTCCTTTGCCATTCAATCTGGATTCACTTTCAATTCCCAACCATTTAGCTGATGCTCCGGTTGAAATAATTGTGGTATCCGCATGGATTGTAATCTGGTCATCTACTGTCACTACATGTGGTCGAGTGGAAAAATCCACTTTGGTCACCATTCCATAACGAACGTCTGTACCAAATCTTTCAGCTTGTTTCTTGAAATCCTCCATCATCTCGGGTCCCATGATTCCGTCAGGATATCCCGGATAATTTTCAACATCATTGGTAATGGTAAGTTGACCTCCAGGCTGACCTCCGGTGTACAATACGGGTGATAATCCAGCTCTTGAGGCATAAATCGCGGCAGTATAGCCGGCAGGGCCAGATCCTATGATCAATACCTTGACCCTTTCAATTTCTTGATTCATTAATAGCTTGTATTAAATCGGTTAAATTTTGTCATTTTATGATAGGTAACAAAACCAGGCGAAGTTAAAATTCCCTAAGCTGAGAATTGTCACTTATTTTCAGGAGAATAATTATTTGGAAAAAAGTAAATAAAAAAGGGGCCTGAGCCCCTTTTGATTATTTATCCCAGGTAGGGTTTAAGCGTCTTGCTTCTGGAAGTGTGACGCAGTCTTCGGATTGCTTTTTCTTTGATTTGTCTCACCCGCTCACGAGTCAGGTTAAACTTCTCTCCAATTTCCTCAAGAGTCATCGCATGCTCTCCATTCAGACCAAAGTACAGCGTGATTACATCTGCTTCTCTCTGCGTCAAAGTAGAAAGTGCCCGCTGAACTTCTTTTCGAAGAGAATCGGTCATCAAACCGTCATCTGGCTTTTCGTCACCGTCATTTTCCAAAACGTCCAAAAGGCTGTTTTCTTCCCCTTGAACAAATGGAGCATCCATGGATACGTGGCGACCGGAGATTTTCATCGTGTCAACTACCTCGGAGGCAGTCACTTCAAGCACTTCTGCCAATTCCTCAGGAGATGGTTCACGCTCAAACTTTTGCTCCAATTCGCTGAAAGTTTTGGAAATCTTGTTCAACGAGCCAACTCTGTTCAATGGTAAACGGACAATTCGGGACTGCTCAGCCAATGCTTGCAGAATAGACTGTCTAATCCACCAAACCGCGTAGGAAATGAATTTGAAACCTCTGGTTTCGTCAAATCGCTGAGCTGCTTTGATCAAACCGAGGTTACCTTCATTGATCAAATCTCCAAGAGAAAGACCTTGATTTTGGTATTGCTTGGCAACAGATACCACAAATCGAAGATTGGCTTTGGTCAGTTTTTCGAGGGCAAGTTGATCGCCTTCACGAATTCTTTTTGCCAAAACTACTTCTTCATCAGCTGTCAACAGGTCGACTTTACCAATTTCCTGTAAGTATTTATCCAGTGATTGGGATTCTCTGTTGGTAATCTGTTTGCTAATTTTTAGCTGCCTCATTCAGAATAGAATTTGAGAAATTAATTTTTTAATGCAATAAGATAGTCAATTGTTTGATCAAGCCTGATCTTTGGCTGCAGGTTTTTCCGGCTTTGGCAAAAGAGCCTTTCTTGAAAGCTTGAATTTCCCTGTTTTTTTATCGACTTCGATCAATTTAACCATAATTTCTTCGCCTGGTTCAAGCACACCTTCCATACTTTCCAGTCGGTCCCACTTGATTTCAGAGATATGGAGTAAACCATCTTTGCCTGGCATAAATTCCACAAAAGCACCAAAAGGTTGAATGTTTTTCACCTTTCCGGTGTAAACCTCCCCTATTTCCGGCTGAGCTACAATGGCTTTGATTCTCTTGATTGCAGCATCCATATTGGACTGATTCGCTGAGAAGACATTGATCTTACCCTGATTGTCGATTTCTTCGATCACGATCGTAGTGGCAGTATCTTTTTGGATCTCCTGGATCACTTTTCCTCCTGGCCCGATCACCGCGCCGATCAGTTCCTTAGGAATCCACATCATGAATGAACGTGGAGTATGTGGCTTAAGATCGGCCTTAGGTGCAGCGAGGGTTTTGTTGATCTCTCTCAAAATATGAAGACGACCTTCTTTTGCCTGATGCAAGGCTTCTTTCAATACGGAATAATCCAATCCTTCAACTTTAAGATCCATCTGACAGGCCGTGATGCCTTTTTCAGTACCTGTAACCTTAAAATCCATATCTCCAAGGTGATCTTCGTCTCCAAGGATATCAGAAAGGATGGCGTATTTACCGGTTTTGGCATCGGATATCATTCCCATTGCAATACCTGTAACAGGTGCTTTGATCGGAATTCCAGCATCCATCAATGCCAATGAACCTGCGCAAACAGTTGCCATTGAAGATGAACCGTTAGATTCCAAAATATCGGAAACGATACGGATGGTGTATGGATTTTCGTTGTCTGGAGGAAGCACTTTTTTCAAAGCTCGCATGGCAAGGTTACCATGACCTACTTCTCTTCTTCCTGGACCTCTGTTTGGTTTTACTTCACCGGTAGAAAATCCAGGGAAATTGTAGTGAAGGTAAAATTTGTTGTAACCGGAGATTACCGCGCCGTCAATCATTTGTTCGTCCATCTTGGTACCAAGTGTACAAGTGGTCACAGATTGCGTCTCACCTCTGGTAAATACAGCAGAACCGTGCGCAGATGGAAGGTAATCAACCACTGACCAAATCGGTCTGATTTCGTTCAATTCTCTGCCATCCAATCTTTTCTTGGTTTCAAGAGTCAGATTTCGTGCAGCTTCTTTGTGGATTTTGTGAAAATATGGACCAATAAGGCTTGCCTCATATCCATGGTCTAGACCAAGGTTTGCTACAAATTCGTCTTTGATTTCTTTTATCAGGGAAGATCGCTCAGTTTTATTGGCGATTTGCTTGCTTACGGAAGCAAAAAGTTTGTCATAAAGCTCTGCTTTCATTCGGTCGTACAAAGCAGCATCAGACTTTTCATGTGAATATTCTCTCTTCTTCTCCTTACCGACCATTTTGGTAAGTTCAATCTGTGCTTGGCAATGACGCTTAATCTCCTCATGGGCAAATTGAAGTGCTTCTACCATTTCATCTTCCTGAATTTCAGAGGCTTCACCTTCTACCATCAGAATGAATTCAAGTGATCCTGCTACGATGAATTCCATGGATGCTTTTTCAAGCTGAGATGGAGTTGGGTTAATCATTAATGCACCATCGATTTTTGCAACTCTCACTTCCGAGATCGGCCCGTTGAATGGAATGTCCGAAACGGCCAATGCCGCTGAAGCAGCCAAGCCCGCAAGGCAATCAGGCAATACTTCGTTGTCTGAAGACATTAGGGTAATTGCCACCTGAGTGTCTGCATGATAATCATCCGGGAAAATCGGACGGATCGCTCTGTCAACAATTCTGCTGATCAAAATTTCATAATCGGATAATCTTCCTTCTCTCTTCAAAAATCCACCGGGAATTTTACCTGATGAGGCAAATTTTTCCTGATAATCAACTGATAAAGGCAAAAAGTCTACTCCTTCTAAAGCGTCTTTTTTCGCAACTACAGTTGCCAAAAGCATTGCTTTTCCCATCCGCACAACTACAGAACCATCAGCTTGTTTGGCAAGTGCTCCAGTTTCGATAGTGATTTCTCTGCCATCCTGTAAGTGAATGGTCTTCGTGATTAAATTTGGTAACATAAATGGTTATAAGTATAATTTCTTCGGTCTGAAAAATCTACGCATCTAGCTTAAAAAGAAAAAAGTAAGGTCCTCTAATTTGAGAACCTTACTAAAGGATTATTTTCTGATTCCGAGCTCAGCAATGATTGCTCTGTAGCGCTCGATTTCTTTCTTATGGAGGTAATCCAGTAGGCTTCTTCGCTTACCTACCAGCTTCAACAAACCCAATCTTGAGGAGTGATCTTTTTTGTTTGACTTCAGGTGCTCGGTCAAATGTTGGATTCTGTGAGTGAAGAGGGCAATCTGTGATTCAGGAGATCCTGTATCAGTAGCAGATTTTAACCGTCCATGATTTTGAAACAACTCTTGTTTTTTCTCTGATGTTAAATACATGTTTAGCTAAATTTATTAAAACAGTTACAAAGGTAAGACTATTATTTCAAAAAGTAAAAGCTCAGTTTGATTTTGCTGAGGTTTTAGGCAAAATACCGGATACTTTTTTCCACAATCCGGAATAGAAATCCGCCTCGAATAAGCGGGCATCTTTTCTGGCTTGCCTTAGGAAAAACAACCCAAACGGAACCAGGCAAAGGTTGGAAAATATGGTTCCAAAAAATGGGTCAGCGACACCTTCTTTTGCCCATTTTTCACCGGTAATTGTCAGCATGTAGAAGAGAATAAAAAAGATAATCGAAATCAGAACCGGCATCCCTAACCCTCCTTTCTTTATAATCGAACCTAATGGAGCACCAATCAAAAACATCACAAAACACGCAATAGCTTGGGTGTATTTTTGGTACCATGCGATTTCATATCTTCTATATTCTCTTTCATGGTTATCAACTTGAACTCTTTTTACATCAAAAGTATTTTTGAGATTCCGTGAATTGTTGAGGGCCATGGTGTATGCATTCGAAATGTAACCACGCTTGAAGACAACCGAATCGATAAGTTCCCGCTCCGAGGCAGTCAGGGGCTCTGTCCTGGGAATTTTCTTGTTCTCTACTTTATTCAATGTGTCAACTTCGGTTTTTGCCACGAATGTTTTAGAAATAGAGTCTTTGACAGCCAGTCTTCTGCTTATTTTTTTAGCAAAAATTGAATCTGACTTTGGAGCTTCTGCACTTGAAGCGACACTTATTTTCAACTCTTTAGAGTTAAGAGAATCAATACTTTTAACTAAAGAGGTATCAGTCAAATTCTTAAGGTTTTTAAGGGAATCCTCTACATGTCTCTCACGTTCGATTCTCAATTTTCTTGCCTCATCATCTTTGGCTTTCCTTTCTTTAATTTCTTCCGGAGGAGTAAGCTTCCGGTTTTTTGTAAAAAAGGGATAAATGCTTTCCGCAGTTTGGTAATTCTGAAACTTCAGATCATTAACCAGGGTATTGATTGAATCGAGGCCTAATTTGATTTGGGCAATATTTTTAATTGCCCGGTTTGTGGACCAGAGGTCTTCTGGAGTCCTGCTGAGCTGAAATGCATCCAAGTCAAAAATGATGACATTCTCGTCAAATTTGGTTCTGGAAAATTCAACCGGAGCTTCAGCGATTCCCCTAGTCATTCGGGCTTCTTTGTAATTTTGGCCATTGTATAAGGTGAGCTTCAGGTAGCTGTCGTTGAAAAAAGTCTCCATCCTTCCGGAGTCTGCAAGGGTCACATTCAGATTACCCTGTTGATCTGCGTGGTTGTAGATAATGATATCTCGAAGCCGGATATCATCCAGTTTTTTATTGACTTTGATGCTGTAGCTTGGAATTCCTGCGTAAAAAACTCCCTCCTTAATATCCAGAGCAGGAGATTTCATTCGGATATCATAAAGCAAGCTGAAGGTTTTAAGATTAACTTTTGGTACCAGGTAGTTATTGGATAAATAAGCGGCTATCGTTAATACAATTGCAAAAATCCCGATGGGTCTCATGGCTCGGATTAAGGAGATGCCGCTGCTTTTGATTGCCGTCAATTCAAAATGCTCGCCCAAATTCCCAAAAGTCATCAGACTGGAAAGCAGCACCGCAAGTGGCAAAGCCATCGGGGAAATACTGATCACAAAGTATCCGATCAACTCTGCGTAAATCCAAAAGCCCAAGCCCTTTCCAAAGATCTCGTCGAAATACTTAAGCATGTTGACTATTAGTAGGATAAAGTCAACAACCAAAAAAGTCAGTAAAAACGGCCCCAGAAAGGTTCCTAAAATAAGCTTATCGAGTTTTTTCATCCGTGCAAACTTCCCCAGGCAAGGAATACGATTTATCGATGCCAGAGTTCAAAGTTGGCAATTTGAAGGGAATTTAACCACCAATAATTTCCTTAAGCTTTATAATTAAACCATCCCAAATCGCTTCCAGCTCCTCCTCTTCATAATCATTCGAGTAATCAATGACTTTCAGAAAGAGCGATTGGGTCAACTCGTTTTCCTCCAACTTAAATTCAATAAAAGAATGATCGGTTTCATTTGGGCTTTTTGGGTCAAAAAAATCAAATTTCACATGTAGGTTTGATCTCAGGGAAGAAAGTCTTGCATGGTGATCCTCATTGTCAAAATTGAAAATATAATTCTTGTCCTCATCTATACGCACCTCGTCTGCAAACCACTCCTCCAAACCACTGGCAGAACTTAAATAATGAAAAACAATTTTTTTAGAAGCATTTATTTGATAATCAGCAACAAACTTATTTTTGACCATGATTCGATGTTTTAAAGGTGACTTTTTCACACTTTTTCTCAAAACTGAACTTGCATTTCAGAGTACAAGACCTCATATTTGCATTCCCTTTCGAAGGGGGCTCAAAAAGGCTTATTTCACAAGGAAAAGGCCTGATTTTTGGAAATCCGATGATGGTTTAAGTTAACCATTAATTTCAAAAATCAATACCTGAAAAATTTATTAAAAATATTTGGCGAGGTATCCCGATGGCTATCGGGAGCAGGATTCATATCCGCCGCGGCGCACGGGAGGTTTCCTGTTGCAAGCAGGTTCAAATATTCCAATTGGTTGAAATGTTGATTTAAAATATTTGGCGAGGTAGCTCAGTTGGTTAGAGCGCAGGATTCATAACCCTGAGGTCGGGAGTTCAAATCTCCCTCTCGCTACAAAGGCTTTCAGAAATGGAAGCCTTTTTTCATTTCCGCTTTTTGAAAGAGACAGGTGAGTGGGTAGAGCGCAGTATTACTATCCGCCGCGGCGGCCGGGAGTTCAAATCTCCCTCTCGCTACTAAGGGCTCTGTTTTTTCAGAGGCCTTTTTTTATTTTTAGTCTATGGATCAGTTCGTAGTCTATTTACTTTTCTCTCCCTCAACCGGGAAAACTTACACTGGAATGACCTCTGACCTGATTACTAGGTTCCATTTCCATAATTCCAAATCTACAAAAGGCTTCACGGTTCGATATAGACCTTGGATTGTTATCCATGTGGAGTTTTTTAAGACCAAAAAAGAGGCGTTCATTAGAGAAAAATACTTAAAAACAGGCAAAGGAAGGGACTGGGTAAAACAGGAACTGATCCCTTTTTTTGTCTCCTGATTTAGTAAGTGGATTAGTCCCCATGATTCATATCCGCCGCGGCGGACGGGAGTTCAAATCTCCTCCCGAAATCTTTCGGGACTACAAAGACTTTCAGAAATGGAAGCCTTTTTTCATTTTTGGCTATATTCTTTCCGAATGAGCCCAAAATCTATCCAAGACCCACCCGATTCATTTTTTCAAAAACTCCGTTTTTTGGGACCGGGATTTATTCTATCAGCATCCATTGTTGGCTCAGGTGAGCTGATAGCCACTACAGTCCTTGGTGCAAAGGCCGGATTTATCACGTTTTGGGTAATTCTGGCTAGTTGCCTCATTAAAGTGGCTGTCCAATTGGAATTCGGGAAAAATGCAATCGTCTCCGGAAAGCCAATAATGTATGAATTCAATCGGTTATCAGGCCCAATATTCGGAAAGGGAAATTGGGCTGTTTGGTCTACTTTCCTACTCTCCTTTCTCAAAATCCTCCAACTTGGCGGAATGCTTGGCGGTGCAGCCATTGTCTTGAATCTGATTTTTCCAGCGATCCCGGTAGGTTTTTGGTTAATTCTTCTAGGTTTCAGTCTGGGACTTTTGATATTCAAAAATTACTATCGCTTGATCGAAAGAGCTTCTGCGCTGATGGTCTTTGGATTTACACTTTTTACTTTAGCCTCTTTGGTCGGGCTTTTTTATACACCTTATGGCTTCTCCATGGAAGATGTATTGTCTGGACTGACTTTCGAACTTCCCCAAAAGGTACTTTTTGTAGCAATCGGCGCATTTGGAATCACTGGGGTAGCTAGCGATGAAATCATTGCCTATACTTATTGGTGCCAGGAAAAAGGATATGCCGCATATGTAGGACCAAATGACGGTACAGAAATCTGGAAAGAGCGGGCTAAAGGCTGGATCAAAATTATGTATCTGGATGCCTTTTTGGCGATGCTAATTTATACTTTGGTCACTGCAGCCTTTTATTTGCTGGGAGCAGCAGTTCTCTACGGAAAGCAAGCCATTCCGGACGGAAATGATCTGATCAATTTCCTTGCGACGATTTATACCCAATCTCTGGGGCCCGGTGCGAGGTTTGGATACTTAGCCGGGGCATTTTTTGCACTTTATTCGAGCGTATTTGCTACGCTTGCCTATTGGTCAAGACTGTTTCCAGATATTTTCTCTCAATTTGGATGGATCCGCCAAGACAATGAAACTGACAGGAAAAAATGGATCGGAATTCTGGCATGGGCTTTTCCATCGATCTGGGTTGTCACATATCTTTTTGTCAAACTGCCTGGAATTATGGTTCTATCCGGAGGAGTTGTGGGCTCCGTATTGTTGTTGGTTGTGGTTGTTGCAGCTGTCAAATTCAGGTCAAAAAACCGCGGATTGAAATTAATTTCTGGCCCTTGGTCCGAGTTGATGTTTTGGCTGAGTGTCATCTCAATTCTTGGAGTTTCCGCATATGGATTGTTCAAACTATTCTAAACGAAAAAAGCCTTCCCGAGGGAAGGCTTCCGTAAAATAAGGAGTGCCGACCTTATTTTACTCTTTCAACTACAGCTTTGAATGCCTCTGGGTGATTCATTGCTAAATCAGCCAAAACCTTTCTGTTAAGTTCGATT
>DATIAI010000302.1:0-2935 GCA_035458065.1 Algoriphagus sp.
TAAGTGGAATTCTTTGAGTAGTGAATCCAATGAATGAAACCAGCAAAACCCCTCCATCAGGAACATCAAGAGAGAAATTTCCCTCATCATCTGAAACTGTACCTGAATTTGTCCCCTCGATAGTAATCGTTGCCCCGGGCAGCGGTAATCCAGACTGGTCAACTACTCTTCCTACAATATTTATTTCCTCCAAAAAGACACTTGAAACAAGGGCTTTCTTAATAGAAATGTCTGATTTTTTGACATGAATGTTTGAGTTTACCTGTTTGAAGCTGAGGTTGGATTGCCTTGCAAGGTTAAGTAGGTTCTGATAAAGGCTTTCGCCGTTACTGATAATATCCACCAGTGGGACATCTTTCAATTCCCGTTTTGAAAAGACAAAATTGAATTTAGTCTGATCCTCCAATTCGGTGAAGACTTTTTCGATTTTGACTTGCTCCATGGAAATATTCACGGAGACTTCTTCAATCTTTTTTACCTGCGCTTTTCCATCCCAAGCCATGAGCAAACTCATAGTCAGGCATTGTAATGAAAAGGCAACTAAGAATAATCTAGTCATGCGGATTACATGATTAAGTAGGTATTTTTTCATAGTTTTACTCGGTTTGTTTAGGCTAATGCTAATTGGATGAATGAACTCGCTTGAAAAGAGATGGCCGTCTCTTTCAGGCAATTAACTGGTCGCAAGTCAATCTATCTTGCGACCTTTTTTTTACTTATTTTTTCCCATAGGCAATACTTATTTGAATTTTATGACTGCTTTTTCACTATTAATTTCAAAATCAAACCTGGCAGAATAACTGAGGCCTTCTAGGACATCTTCAAGGCTTTGGTCTTTGAATTTGGCGTTGATTTCAAGGTCTTTGTCCGGTCTGTTTAGAAATTGGATTTCAACTCCATACCAGTTTTCTAACACCCTTTTTATTTCATTCATGTGGGTTTGCTCAAAGACGATGGTTTTCTGAGTCCAGGCAATCACATTTTCTTGGTTGAAATTTCCCTTTCTAACCTGCTGGCTGTCCGGATTAAAGGACAAAGCTTCTCCGGGAGTCAGGTTGATGGATTTAGATTGCTCTGAACTAACACTTACCTCTACTCTTCCGGTAAAAAGAGCTACTTCGACCGTTTCATTTTCAATCGCTTTGATATTGAAAGAAGTGCCTAAGACGCGAGTGGAGAGGTGGTTTGTTTTTACAATAAATGGACGACTGGGATCTTTGGTAACTTCAAAAAATGCCTCTCCAGTCAATTCAACGACTCTTTGATCGGGTTCAAAATTCTTGATATACCTGATCGAGCTGCCCGAATTGAGCACCACTTTTGAGCCATCCCATAGCGTCAAATGAGATTTTACTCCAGCTGGAACAACATGTTCTTCAATTTCCACCGGAGCTTCACTAAGCAATTCCCCCTGGTACCTGTTCAAAAAATTTGCAGTAAATGCCAGAAAAAAAGCAATAACAAGAATTGCTGCAACCCGCAAAACCTGACCATATTTGGAATACGGAATTGGCTCGATCGAATACTTTTTGAGGCTTACATGAGCATTAAGGGGAATGATTTTACCTTCTATTTCTTCGGGATGTATTTCGTTGATGGATTTTTCGATGTTGGACCAGGTATCTGCGATTCTTCCTTCAGAAACTTGGCCCTCATATCTTGAAATATTCAGCAGGAGTTTTCTTGCTGCAACGATATCCTGGTTTTTGGAAGGATTTTTTTTCAGATACTCTTCCCAATATATTTTTGTCTCCGCATCGGGATTCAGCACCCATTTTTTGAATTCTGGGTCCAAAACAAAATCTTCGACGCTATAGTCAGCTTTACACATAATAAGTGATTTCACTTAAATGAGAGCAGCATCTTTAAAAGTTATCCTTTGGTTAAGAACTTTTTTTAAAAAAATTTTCCAAGGGACCCATCAATTGAAAGGAATGAAAAAGCCCTGATCCAAATCAGGAATTCTAAAAAGATGAATTTCGGATTTTTTCAAAACAGGTAAAGTAAACCCAAAAGATTCCAACAAAGGTCAATGCCCTATATCCAAGTCATGATGACTTTTTATAACCAAAAAAGAGGGAGACTAAAACCCAAAAACGAAGATTAATAAAAAGTTAAACAGGAGGCTAAGCAGAAAGATGCTTAAGGAATATACATTCTTTTTCAAAGCTGATAAAGCTTTCCATGCCAATGTGTAAACTGACCGGAGGTTAATTCCCATGATTTTGGAAATTTGCTCGTAGGTAAAATTTTCAAAAAACAGGTACACAAGTACTTCCCTTTGTCTTGAAGGAAGGCGCTGCAAGCCATTGGCCAGTTTTTTTTGCAATTCTACATCCCGCTGTTGATCGATGATTTCAGATTCTATGGATTCAATACAATAACCGGCTGTATTACTGTCCTTTATTTCAACTGTTCTTCTCTTTTTCCCTAAGTTGCTTTCCTTGCTTATCCTTCTTGAAAGTGTCTTGAAAAGATAAACCTTCACATTGTTGGCTGTTTGAAGGGTTTTATGATATTTCCATAAATCAATAAAAATTTCTTGAATGCAATCCTGAACAAAATCTTCATCACCCACTATGGATATCCCAAAACGAAATAAATCTTTGGAATAGATCTGATACAAGCCCTCCAATCCAAGCTTGTTGCCCGCTTTTAGAAGCTTCCAACAATCATCGGGATCTCGGAAAAAAGAATCTAAGGAAGAATGAGAATTCAAAATTTACTTTGGGTTTATTGAATTTAGGACTCAATATAGAAGACAATTTGCTTACTGACCACAAAATCAGCTTGAATGTTTTTAAAATAGCCTGCAATAATTTTTCTTTCAGACTCACTTCCAAACTATTGTTGAACCACATCAGAACGTAGAAAAAGAATAAGTTCAATCGATTAGGAATTCCACTTTAATTTGGGAGTTCAAATGACAGGTACT
>DATIAI010000303.1:0-2223 GCA_035458065.1 Algoriphagus sp.
GGATTCGGTCACTTTTTCCAGCAACTCCTCCACCATTTCCATCATCCAGATGTAGTCTTTGTAGGCCACATAGATTTCCATAGAGGTGAATTCCGGATTGTGCGTACGGTCCATGCCTTCGTTTCGGAACATTTTTCCAAATTCATAAACTCCTTCAAACCCACCGACGATCAACCTTTTCAGGTACAACTCATTGGCGATTCTCAGGAAAAGCGGCATGTCCAGCGTATTGTGGTGTGTCTGAAAGGGTCTTGCCGCAGCTCCGCCGTGCACTGCCTGTAGTATCGGAGTTTCCACTTCCAACCAACCGTGATCGTCGAAATAGCGTCGCATGTTGGAGATGATTCTGGAGCGGGTAATAAAGGTTTGTTTGACTTCGGGATTGACAGTCAAATCCACATATCGCTGTCTGTAGCGAAGTTCTGGGTCTGTAAACCCATCGTGGATATTTCCCTGCTCGTCGCGTTTTACCACAGGAAGTGGCTTCACTGACTTGGAAAGAATCTTGATATCAGTCACGTGAAGGGAGATTTCACCAGTTTGGGTGGTGAAAATATAGCCCTTCACCCCAACGAAATCACCCAGACCCAGAAGCTTTTTGAAAACAGTGTTGTAAAAAGTCTTGTCTTCATCGGGACAGATATCATCCCGGCGCACATAGATCTGAAGAATCCCAGTGGAATCCTGGATTTCGGCAAAAGAAGCAGAACCCATGATTCGACGGCTCATCAGACGGCCTGCGATGGTGATGTCTTTATAATCTGTCTTGCGGTTTTCGTAGTTTCTATGAATATCCTCCGCAGTGACATTGATAGGGAAAGCCTCAGCCGGATAGGGATTGATCCCCAAGGCCATCAATTCTTCCCGGTCTTTTCTGCGTTCGAGTTCCTGTTCGCTCAGAAGTTGCATTTTCTATATTTGATATTTGAAATTCGATATTTGAAATTAGGTCTGTCACCCCGAACACCTGACTGACGAGAGTCAGGAAGTTCGAAGGGTACTTCTCACCACTCACCTTTTACTATACTGGCCTCGACTCCTGTCACACTGAGCGGAGTCGAAGTGTCAGCCTGACACAATTGACGACTGCCAACTGCGACTGCAAACTGATCACTGCTTCTTCCTCCTCTTCATCTCCCGTTTGATCAGCTCAAATTCCCTACTGCTTTGGCCTGCAATAGAGGTATTTTCGGCTGCTCTTCGGGTCAGATAAGGCATTACTTTTTCCACCGGACCATAAGGCACATACTTTACAACCCGATACCCGGCTTTCGCCAGATTGAAAGAGATATTATCACTCATGCCATAAAGCTGGGAGAAATAAACCTGCTCAGAGTTTGGTTCGATCCCAAGCAAGTTCATCAGTTTGGTCAGCTCAAGACTGCTTTTTTCATTGTGAGTAGCACAGACCAGATTGATTCCATTTTCAGCACAATATTGAATTGCAGCGTCGTAATCCCGGTCAGTTGCTTCCTTATTCGGTTGAATCGGATCACGATAGCCTTTTTTCTCAGCCCGTTCCCGTTCTTTTTCCATATATGCGCCACGCACAGGTTTGGCTCCTAAAAGGTATCCTCTTTCCTTGGCTATTTCAGCAGCTTTCTTCAATCGTTCGAGCGAATCGTGACGGTACATTTGGTAGGTATTGTACACTACACAGCGTTCGCGGTTATATTTTTCCATGGCTTCATAAGCCAAGTCGTCTATCACATTCTGAAACCAGCTTTCTTCAGCATCTGCCAGAATTTTCAATCCCAAATCATGTGCTGCTTTGCAAAGTCGGTCCACACGGGCTTTCATTCTATCAAAAGCAGCCAACTCTTCGCCTTGAAGCTGTTCCCCTTTTTGAACTTTAATCATCAGGTGATAATCTCCCAAACCGGTGACTTTGAAAACCCCAAAAGGCATGTAATCAGTTTTTGCAGATTCCACCATGGTCTGGTAAATCTCTTCTGTGGTGGCATCGAAGCTAGCCTCGTCACCTTTTCCCTCTACAGACAAATCCAAAATTGAGTGAACTCCGAATTTGGCCAGGTGCTTACAAGCCTGAATGCTTTCCGCGATGGTTTCTCCCCCGCAGAAATGCCCAAACATGGTTCGTTTCATGATTCCTTTGACAGGAATCTTGAGTTTAAAGGCCAAATTGGCCAAGCCAATGCCCAGGTCAGAAATCAGGTTATTGTTAAGCGTGGCAAAAATCAGGTACATTTTCCTGAGTTCGGC
>DATIAI010000304.1:0-4708 GCA_035458065.1 Algoriphagus sp.
TACGATCAGGGAGAATACCAAAATTGCCAATTGGGTAATCCGCATATTGCTGTTGTCAGATCCGGACAACAAAGACCTAAGCTCCGTCCCCAAAGCAAAAATCTGAGCATTGGTCGTAGAAAGACATGCTGCAAAAAGACCCACCACAGCCAAAGCCGCAACCGGGCTGGCCTGATCAAAAAGCAATGCTGAGGAAAGTAAATCTGCTGTTGAACTGTCAGGATATTTAACGGCTCCATAAAGGCCAATGAAGGCTGTTGGAAGAATAACCAAAACAGCAAAAATTCCCACTGCATAAGCCATTTTATGGACCGATTTCAGATTTTTCATCACCACCAAACGTGTAGTAAACTGTGGCTGGGACACGGGAATCAGTACAATCGCTATAGCTGACGCAATCAGAAAAGGACTTGAGAAAAGTCCTTTTGGACCGGGAAGTGACAGCAAAGCCGCATTACTTTCTTCCACTTTGGCAAGGCCAGCTTCCAATCCTCCGGCCATTTCGAGACACGTCAATCCGATAATCCAGATCACTGCAAGCATGATCACACCTTGAATTGCATCGCTGTACATGATGGCTTTAAGACCCCCGATTTCAGAATAGACCAGCATCAGAATGACCAGGAGCGATGACCAACCCCAAGCAGGAATCAAATCCGGGAAAGCGGCATCGAGAAAAATGGAGATTCCACGAATCTGAATTGCTACATAAGGAATGAGAAAAAGGAAGGAACTGATGAAAACCAAGTATCCAGCCCAGCGGTTTTTAAAGCAACTTTGCACAAAACCTGCTACACCTTTATAGCCGACCTGAGTTGCTTTTTTGCGAAGCGCAAATCCAAACCAAATCAGCAAAAAGACCATTAAGGCATCCGAAAAGGCCAAGAAAATCCAGGCTCCAACTCCATGCGTCCGGAAGAAATCGGGCATTCCCATAAAGGTGAACGCACTGAACAATGCCGCTGAGAAGGTTAGAAATCCCAGGATCGAGCCGATGTTGGACCCTGCGAGCATAAACTCATCCGAGCTTCTGTTTTTGTTGTAAGATCGATAAGATGCATAACCAAGCGAAGCCAAAAAGAGCGTGAAAAAGAATATCAGCCAGCCCGTCATGCCTTTTTGGATTCTTCATGTGGAAAAAATCGGGATGCCAAAAATGTCAAACCCACCAGCAATACCGTCACCAACAAACCTGTCCAAAAGACAAAGGGTATATTTCCCAGCCTCGGGTCAACTTTATTTTCTCGGAAAAGAAATAGAAATGAGCCGACTGATAATATGAGGACGGCAAAGACAATAATGTTCCAGATTTTGGATTTCATGGATTAAGCGCGGGTTAAATGGGCAGTTTGTGAAAAACCTGAAAAAATCTTTTCAAGTCCGGCTTAAAATAGCAATAAACTTCTGCTTTGCTAAACAGATAGAACTGCAAAACCCAAGAAAGAGGTAGGTATTTACGGAAACAATTTCGGAATTAATGCTCCTCCGGATTATTGGAAATTCAGGTAGATCGTGATCCCCTTTCGCTTGATTGAAGTAATTACATCCCGGATTTCTGCAGGTGTTTTCTCTGCATAATAAATATTGTTCAGGCCATGAGAAAACCTGATTTCGGGAGCAAATTTGAAGTACTTAAAATAAATCTCGAAGCCCATTCCTGCCTCGATAGTGTAGTCTTGACCTTTGGTAACAATAGGGTCGAGGTTTGCTTCATCCTGGCTTTTTGTCCGAAACTGATAGCTGGCACCACCGATAAAGTACATCCGGGTGTTGTTGAACCGCTGCGAGCGATATTTGAAAAGTAATGGAATCTCCACCATCGTCGCTTCATTTACCACCTCCTCGGTACGATAGCCTAGATTATTACCGGTGCTGTTGTCATTGCCCGGCAAATTATCATTCAACGGCACGTAGTAGTTGATGTCTGCTCGATACTCGTAAAAGGCGATTTTGGGCGTCAATAGCAGATTGACTTGATCGTGCAGTCTCAAAATTCCCGTGAAACCCAGAGAAAAGCCCGGAGTGTATTTGGGATAAATCGAATAAACTTGATTATTGGCGGTATTGGTAGGATCGAAAAAAGCTTCAGAATACTTGATCTGGTAGGTCGCGGTATGCCCTGCAAGAAAAAAACCGTAGGAAAGCACTTTATCATCTGATCCCGAAGTACTGGTCAAACCAAACAATCCCTGAGTATATCCGGAAAAGCTAATCCCAAAAAAAGCCAGAATCAGGAATCCTACTTTTGTCCGACGTAGATGGAGCTGATTCCGAATGTGAGAGGTTTGCATACAGTGCTGTGAAATCCGACTTTTTTCAAAACTGCCAGAAAATCCTCTCCGTCCGGAAAGGCCTGAACTGACTCAGGAAGATAAGTATAAGCAGAATTGTCTTTCGATACAATTTTACCCACCTGAGGAAGAATCGTGTTGGAATAAAACGAATAGGCCTGCTTCATTGGAAATGCTTTAGGCTTACTGAACTCCAAAATGACCGTCTTTCCACCCGGCTTTAGCACCCGATACATATCCGCGAGTCCTTTTTCCAGATTCTCGAAGTTTCTGACACCAAATGAAACGATGACTGCATCAAACTTATTATCCTCAAACAATAATCCTTCGGAATCTCCAAGTTGCATTTCGATTTTGTCTTGGAGCCCACGCTTGATCATTTTCTTTTTCCCTTCGGAAAGCATCCCTTCAGAGATATCCACCCCGATGATTTTGTCGGGATTCAAGACAAGCGCCTCGATGGCGAAATCACCAGTACCGGTGGCAATGTCCAAAATGAGCTTTGGCTGATCTTTTTTCAGAAATTTGATGGCCTTTTTTCTCCAGATAATGTCGATCCCCATACTGAGCACATGGTTGAGTAGATCATACTTTGCACTGATGTTGTTAAACATCTCAGCAACCTGTGCCTTCTTGGAGTCTTGCTTATCTTTATAGGGAACGACTGACATCACGAATCTTCTTTGGTGGCGCAATATTACTACAGAAACCCGAGGAATCGAAAAATGTTGCCTTTTTAGGCGTCCGAGCCCTTCTAAAATAAAAGCGTATTTTTGCAGCGAACAGAAAAGTTATGATCCGAAAAGCAGAATTTGTCGTCAGCAATACCAATCCTGAGAAATGTCCCAAACCTGACCGGGCCGAAATTGCTTTCATCGGCCGGTCCAATGTGGGCAAAAGCTCCCTGATCAACATGCTGACCGGAGTCAAAGAACTTGCTAAAACTTCTCAAAAACCGGGTAAAACCCAGTTGGTCAATCACTTCATGATCGATGACAGATGGTATCTGGTCGATTTGCCTGGGTATGGTTTTGCCAAAGTCAGTAAGGATCGAAAGGAAAAGTGGGAGAAAATGATCAGTACCTACCTCACCACCAGATCAAATCTTTGCGGCGTTTTTGTTCTGATAGACAGCAGATTGGAGCCACAGACAATCGACTTAGAATTTCTGAATTGGTGTGGAGAGGAAAATGTGCCTTTTGTAGTCGCTTTTACCAAAGCTGACAAGCAGTCTAAATCGCAAACCGACAAAAACGTCAGAGCCTTCCTCAAAAAGTTAGAAGAGATTTTTGGAGATCTTCCTGACTACTTTGTCACCTCTGCTGAAAAGGGCGGAGGTAAAGACGAGGTCTTGAAGTTTATAGCCGAACTCGTTTCGGAATTTGAAGCGGAGCGGACAAATTGATCGATAGTTCTATATTTGCAGCCTGAAAAGTAATAAAACATGAATTTCAAAGACATCGCAACTGTAGCCGGCAAGCCGGGTTTGTATAAAATATTGAAGCCAACCCGTTCAGGTGTTGTGCTGGAATCAATGGATGACAAGAAGGCCAAACTTGTAGCGGGAATGGCTCAGCGCGTATCCATTTTGAGTGACATTTCGATCTACACCCTGACTGAAGAAGGTGCTGAACCTCTGGAATCTGTCATGAAAAAAATCGAAGCCGAATACAAAGGTGACACCGGAGTAGAAAGCACTTCACCTGAAAGTGAACTGAGAGCCTTTCTCAAGTCTGTTCTTCCTGAATTTGACGATGCCAGAGTGTACACTTCCGACATCAAGAAATTGGTAACCTGGTACAATATCATCCGCACCGCAGCTCCAGAAGTACTTCAGGAAAGCACCGAAGAGCAAAAAGAAGCCTAATCAATCTGCCCCGACCCAAATCGGGGCTTTTTCTTTGATCCTATGAGTCAGTCCCTTCCCGAAGAAACTTTTGCCTTGATCACCAAAGACTTTGAGCTGCCTGAAATCAAAGAAGAATTTTCTGAGGAAAAGGCCATCCAGATCTTGGCCAAAGCAATTAGCCAACTCATGGATCGAAATCTGGAAAGACTGCTTCAAGTTTGCTATCGTATCGACCTTGCAGAAAATAAGTTGAAGAAAATCCTACATGAATCAGAACCGGATAAAGTTGCCCCTGATTTGGCCAAAGCCCTTTGGGATCGGCAAAAGCAAAAGGTGGAGATAAGGAGAAGGTATTCTGAAATTTGATTTCAAATCCACCATTCTTAATTTTTCATTCTCAATTCTTCATTCCAATAGCTATTTTTAGCAAAACCCAAAACCCATGGCAAATCCCATTTGGATCATGACTTCGGCTTTTGATCAGCTGGACCTGGATCAGACAGTCGAAAAAGCAACAGAAATCGGAGTGCAGGGACTGGACCTCTGTGTGTTTAGAAAAGACGGCACG
>DATIAI010000305.1:0-4658 GCA_035458065.1 Algoriphagus sp.
ATGCACCGGATTGGTCGGATCATTCCCATTCGATTGCCTTCAGCGTGGAGTCACTAAGTCAGGAGACTGCCATGCATATCATGATCAACGCCTACTCGGAAACACTTGAGTTTGAAATACCTCCTATCATAGGATTCGGGAATAATTGGAGACTTTGGGTGGATACCAACAGGATTTCGCCGGAGGATATTTTTGATTGGTTCAAAGGCCCTGTAGTGACCGAGTCACATTTTCAGGTCAAGGCCCATTCCATAGTGATATTGGAATCTTAGGTTCGAGGACTTTGTCATTCCTTTGATACAGGATAGTTTTCCATTTTTTTTCAACCTAATTGATATTCTGTTTATTGGTCAAAAATTAAATTAAACAGGAAAAACTTTCTTCAAGAAATTAAACCAACAAGCAATGGAAACAAGTAATGTGCATTTTTCAGGGGGAATCAATATTGCGGTGAAGATTCCAAAATCCAAATACGAACAAACAGTGGCCTTTTATCGGGATATTCTGAAACTGGAAATTACCGAAAAGCCCATCACCAATAAAACCATTTCCCGAACTCATGAGGTGAAATTCGGGAACAATATCCTCTGGCTAGACTGTGTGGACAATTATACGCATTCGGAAGTTTGGTTGGAATTGAGGACTCCGGACGTGGAAAAAGCAACCGGATACCTGCGTGAACAGGGAATTGAAACCTGCGATGAATTGGAGGAAATTCCCAAAGAGAACCATTGGATAATGGATCCTGCAGGTACGGTGTTTATTTTGGATAAGGAGAGGATTGTTTACTCCTTGGGATAGCCTGATTTAAAATGGTGTGACCAATCCGTTTACAGAGGTTGTTTTTTAATAGGGTTCAAATCCAAAGGTTAAAATTGATCTTTATTTCAAATGCGCAATACTCTTAAATTGCATGAAATCAGAGCCTTAACTTTAGTGATATTTTTCTATTCAAATAAAATACCCGGTGATGAAAACCCCCAACCCTAATTTTTCTGAAATCAAGGATGAAACGGACTATCTATGGGCCTACTTATTTCGGGGAAAACTGGGTGAATTCATTTCCTTAGCCAATAAGTACGAAGGTCTAAACAAAGAAAAACCTGTTGTATTCAAAGAGTTGGAATTCCATAAAGCTGAGTTTGAAGGGATTTTTGAGAAAAACAGAAGAGTGGTCCTAGAGGATTGCGAATTAAAAATGATCGGATTGTGTACTCTTCAAAATGCCGACCTTTCTGTCAAAAGCGGAATATTCAGAACTGGAAGTCTTTCTCTTTCAGGTTGCAAAAACTCAAAAATCGAAATCAAAGAAGCTGAAAATCTGAGTGGAATTTACCTGACAGATTCAGGGGATATTTCCGTTTTTTTGAAAGATATTAAACTCTCAAAAGTTTATTTTTCAAATAACAAAGAGTTGGCTTTTGATGCAGAAAACTTGGAATTCAATGATTTGACGTGCAAAAGCACAGCTTTTTCAAAAATTGTAATCAGCCAGTGCAATGGTAAAAACCTGAACTTTACGGGAGTATCCGGTGGTGAATTATCCATCAAAAATAGCAGCGGAACAGAATTTAGTATAACAGATGAACCGCTCCATGTTGGCAATCTGGATAAAGTCGGTTTCCAGAGTGTTGAATTTTCCAACCTTAGGTTTGATTCGGTCATCATCAAGCCACAAAAAGACGAAAATCTGAATATTCAAAAGTTAAGCATCAGTGGAACCAACAATGTCGAAGTTACCAAGTGCAAAATCGGAACACTGAAGGTTTCCGGTGAACAACTTGAAAACATCAGCCTGCTTTTTTGCAAAGTTTCAATGCTCCTGCTCAGCTTTTTCAAAGTTAAATCAAGAGTTGTTTTTGATGGCCTTGATATTTCCGAAGGAGTACTTTGTCTTCAAAATGCCCTTTTGAAAGATCTGGAGGTCAACCCCTCTTTTTTCCATACTTTGAAGGAAATAAAATATGACAGCTCTTCAATTGAAGGAATCAAGATCAATGCTTTCAAGCCGATTTCTCCGGATGTGATCCGAAATGGGAAGGATTTGGTGGAAAACAAAATTGATCTTTGCCGCGAATTAACCTACCTATTGACTGAACAAAACAACCGGCATTACGCGACGGTGTATCGGGCTTTGGAGTTGGAATTGAGACCAAAATCCAAGGACAGTACCCTCACTTGGTTTGACAGGCAAGTGCTTAATCTTAACTTCTGGTCCAACCTTCATGGGACAATGCCTCAAAAAGCCCTGTTTTGGATCATGGTATTGAGTTTGATTCATTTTTCATTAGTAAACCTCAATCTTTTTTTGATCACAGGAATGCCATATGAAGCAGGATTGGATCTACTTTCACAGAATTACGCCTATTACCTAAAACCGCTTACTTTTCTTTCGGATATAGAAAAAACCTACCTGCCTTTTGGGAGTGAAAATATCAAAGTCAGTTTTCATCCTTTGATGAAGTTTCTGGATTTACTCTACAAAATCCTGTATGCTTATCTCCTCTATCAGTTTGTTGCGGCTTTCAGGAAATTCAGCAAATAACCTTTTTAGGCAAAAAAACCTCTCTAAAACCATTCGGGACTGGGAACCTTAGTAAAGAAAATTTCCCATAAAAAAAGGCAACCTCATGGATTGCCTTAATCACTATACCTTATTTGGATTGTTAAAATTGACCTCGTATTTCTCCACCCGGGAAATTGTCAGAGTGAACATTCACATAGGCATTGCCTGTGCGAAGAGCTTCCTGGAGAATGAGTAGATCTCCTCCAAGCATCAGGCTTTTTAGCTGCGCGGCAGTGATTGTTCCTTTAGCATACACACCAGAAACTGCCCCGACTACTTTATCCAACCTAAGGTCAACCACCACCGGTCCGTTTGTTCCTGCTTTTGCAAGATGAATGTGGGAAAATCTCACATCCGAAATATTATTCAGGTTGATTTGGAAATCAAGGCTTGTTGTGGTTGAATTAAAGTGAAAAATGGCCACGCCTGAAGCTTTGGTAGTTACTGCCGGAACTTCATTTTCCCCTAGCAACTTGACCACATAATTTTTGTTGAATTCCGGTACGATCGTGCTGACCTGACCACGGATTTCTCCCCCCGGATTGGTCGAGGTATGAACGTTTACATAGATAAGCCCATTTTTCATGTCCTCAATCAAAGCAGACAAAGGTTGACCGGCAAGAACTCCGGACAGATTGCCTGCAGTGATTATTCCCTCTGCAATCACCCCGTTTTCCAATCCTGAAGGGGGTTGGTTGGGGATTAAAGTAACCACCACGCCACCATTTGTACCAAATGGTGCTCTATGAAGATGGGCAGTGGTGATCCCTGTGGTATTTGCCACACGTACTTCAAATTTGATGGAGTTGCCATCGTCCATAATTGACAGCGAGGCAGCTCCACTACCAGGTGCATTTACCGGCAGCACTTCTTCTCTTCCTGTAAGAAAAGCTCCAAATTCCGTGGAATTGATTTTCCTGGCATTTTCATCTCCCGCGGAGGAAAGATCGGTTTCCATTTCAGAAATTGTCGGTTCCACTTCTGTCATCTGCTGACAGCTAAAAGCTAGCCCTAAAAATGCCAGGGCGGCGGTGCGATAATAAAATTGTCTAAACATAGTTTTTTGGTTATAAATTGGGTTAAAAAGGTATAGTAGGATTTATACGGAAAAGGTATTGGAATCGGGCTTACTTTTTGAAAATTAGCTAGTTGTGACTTCTAAGTCAAGTCCGTATTGTAAGTTACATGGAAAATGAATTAAGACCTTTTTGGAATAAGTTTTTTCAATTCAATTGGAAGTTTGGACTCTTCCTGATTCTCATAGTTTGTGTGCCCAGATTTTTTTTGGTGTTGAATGCCAATGCTACCGGTAATTACAGTGCCATGGGATTGGTCATGCTTATTTCTGCACTTGCTCCTTTTATTTTTTTGAATAGAAATGGCAGGAAGAAAATCGGCATAACCAGGCCTGCAGGAATTTTTCCCTTGTTGTTTGCTATTATTGGAGGTCTTATTGCAAGCGGGATTCTTTTCCTTTTGGGTGATACTCTTTATGGATCTTCCAATGAAAACTGGTATTTCTATATTGGCAAATCCTATATGATTCCAGAAGGAATAGCACCAAACGAAAGACTGATTTTATTCCTGATTATGGCTTTTGTGGGGATGATTTTTAGTCCAATCGGGGAGGAGCTGTTTTTTAGGGGAATTGTACATTCCAGTTTTGCCGGTTCAGTTGGTGAAAAGAAGGCGACTATTATTGACAGTTCGGCATTTGCACTGACCCATATCTCGCATTTTGGATTGGTATTCATTGATGGAAAATGGGATTTTTATACGCTTCCTACCCTGATTTGGGTAATCTCAATGTTTTTGGTGAGTCTGCTTTTTCTGGCTTTTAAAAAACAATCGGACTCAATATTAGGGGCGATCATTTGCCATTCTGCATTTAATTTGGGAATGATTTATTGTATATTTTACCTATTGTGAGTTGAGTTCAATTGAGGATTCCGTGTGTTAAGTAATTTGATATAAGTTTCGATCAGGCTTTGATAAAAGTGAATCCTGAATCAAATCAAAATTCCTGTTTGAGTAATCAGGGAAATCGCTTTTAAGAATTATATCACCCCTTGCGGGGTTCAAATAAATCAGT
>DATIAI010000306.1:0-2972 GCA_035458065.1 Algoriphagus sp.
ACAAGGCAAGTTCCATGTCAACAAAGTCATCGCGCACCGGGGTGCCTGGAAAACCCAAAGTCTGCCACAAAACTCAATTGCCTCTTTCCGCGAAGCGGTCAGGCTCGGCTGTGAAGGCTCAGAATTTGACGTTTGGATGACGTCTGATGAGGTTTTGGTAGTTAACCATGATCCTGAATATCAGGGAATGGACATCGAAACTTCCACTTACGAGCAGCTTTTGACCAAAAAACTTCCCAATGGAGAAAAAATCCCCACACTGAAAGAATACCTTGCCGAAGGCAAGAAGCAGAAGAAAACCAAGCTGATTTTGGAATTCAAACCTTCCCGGATAAGTGTGGAGCGAAGCGAAAAAGTAGGGGAAATGTCCGTCAAAACCGTAAAGGAACTGAAAGCTGAGAAGTGGGTGGACTACATCACTTTCAGCTATGAAGGAGGCAAAAAAGCCATCGCTACCGACCCAAAAGCCAATGTGGCCTACCTCAGAGGAGACAAATCTCCGGCCCAACTAAAGGAAGACGGTTTTTTTGGATTTGACTACAACATTGGAGTTCTCAGACAAAAGCCGGAATGGATCACCGAAGCACAGCAGCTGGGTTTGACTATAAATGCCTGGACTGTCAACAAGGAAGAAGACATGAAGTGGCTTTTGGACCTTAAGGTTGATTTTATCACAACAGACGAGCCTGAATTGCTTTTTAAACTAATCAACAGAAAGTAATTTCCCGCTTCTTACACCATTTTTCTTCCAGAATCGAAAGGCCTGGCTATTTAGATTGTTTTAATTTCAGTCTAAATGGTTGAGGCCTTTCTGAATAGAAACCTATTTTCTCTTAATTGAGACAATAAGATTATTCCCCCTCTCAAATTTGGGATTTTTGGGTATCTTTCTCCGTTCAAAAACCTCAAACCAAATGAAATCGAGCATTATAAAGACATGAAAAGAAAGGATTGTCATGCATTGCGAGATTCCATGTGACCTTTGAAAACCAAAAAAATATAATCACATGAAACGACCCATTACCTTATTGCTGGCACTGACGCTGGGTTTTACCGCGTTCAGTCCAAAAACCGAAACAGTAGACCCGCCAAAATCCTATGAAGTTTCCCAAGCGAAACCCAAAAAATTTGGAGGATTGGCTCTTTACACGGTCCGAGATGCCATGGGCAAAGATCCCAAAGGAACGCTTAAAGCAGTTGCCGATGCGGGATATGCTTACGTAGAAGCTGCCGGATATAGCGACGGTAAGTTTTACGGCATGGAGCCTTCCGAATTTAAATCCTATTTGAAATCACTTGGACTGACAGCCAAAAGCTCTCACATGGGCATGGTAAACCTGGAAAATGCAGATAAGCTGATTGCAGACACTAAGGCTGCCGGCATTGAATATTTCGTGATTCCTGTTCCTCCAATGGGCATGTTCAAATTTGACCCTACTACCCGAAAAATGGGCATGACGGGCACACCTGACCAAATTGTTGAGATCCTGAACACGATCGGCGAAAAGTGCAGCAAGGCTGGTTTGAAGTTGCTTTACCACAACCATGATTTTGAGTTTGTGCAAATGGAAGACGGAACCATATTGGCCGACTACATTTTGGAAAATTGTGATCCAAAATTTGTCAACTTCCAAATGGATCTTTATTGGGTGACCAAAGCCGGTGTTGACCCACTGACATATTTCCATAGGTATCCAGGACGCTTCAAGGCTTGGCATGTGAAAGACATGAATGACGAAGGGCAGTTTGCTCCTGTTGGAACCGGAAACATCGACTTCAAGCGGATTCTGAATGAGAAAAAAGAATCCGGAATGGAATACTACCTGGTTGAACAAGACAATACCTTTGGCTTGGATCCTTTGGAGGCCATTAAAATCAGCCACGGAGGATTGGAAAAAATCGGGTTTAAATAACCTGTAAATTTTTAAGAATAAAAAGCCAACCTTCCCGGGTTGGCTTTTTGCTTTTAAATAGTACCGAAGTAATCTGGGTATTTTTTTGATTCGACCAAGAATTGAAATCTTCATTCTCTGCCAATTGAATGAATTGGGGGTGGAATTTTTTCCATAAAAAAACCATCCCACTTGAGCAGAATGGCTTTTTACATTAAAAATCAGGTGATATCAACCCAGCAAAAGCGTCAAATTGCGATGTGTTGAATTATGTCCGATATATCCGTATCCATTGGTTGTCCTGGCCCAGGCTGTAATGATAAAGCTATAAGCACAGGATTGAGGTGGCCTCCAATTTCCGCTTTCCGGGATGGTCTTGGCTGTGAATCCCTGCCAATTTCCTTTGGATGGATCATAGGTTTCAGAATAGATTCCTGTTGAAAGTCCTGAACCGTAAGTAGCAGCAAAACTGACCTGGCGGAGGTTACCTTCCGGGTCGTGTCCGGTTACCTTAAATTTCAATCCATCCGGTGCAGGCCCGATTGTTTCAATGGCGCAGGCAGAGACCTCATTTGCACCATGCTTGATACTGTCAATATTGACTGCTGGAAGATGATTATCGATATACAACCCAATTGTCTGGGTGGCATTGGCAACGTCCACATTCAGGATTCGCTTGTAGAATGTCACAGTGATCTGATAAAATCCGGGCAACAAGGCCGAAGTTGGAAACTGGATCAGCAGGTCGTCAATGGAATAATCATTTCCGGGATTGGCCAATTCATAGAATCCGAGAGCGGATGCTGCAAAAGATTCCAGCACATAAGTACTGCCGTTCCAGCGGTAATTTGACCAGTTACTGATTAGTTTCTGGGCAGAGCCACCTGGCGGAGTGATTTCTACTTTGTACTTTTTGACATCTGCATCCCAAAGCTGTTGGATTTTAATCCTGTTACCGATCAGATTGAGAGTACCGCCAAAGGCAGCATTTTGCACGAAAACAAAATATCCGGCATCGGTTGTTGCCCTACCTGAAGCATTGATTTTGGTAGTAGGAATCAATCCAACACTACCCACCAA
>DATIAI010000307.1:0-5546 GCA_035458065.1 Algoriphagus sp.
TTCAATCCAAATGTTTTAACCGTGATAGATAACCGCGGCGGAGCAGGTTTGGGGGCATTTCACGGTCTTCCCGTTGCCAAGATTGGTGAAGGCCAAGCATTTGCCACGATCCGGATCAACAACAACGCAAATATCACCGGAGATGCTTTTACAATCGGAGCAAATACCTTCACTGAAGGAGTTGATTTTGATCAAGATGCCGGAAATGCGACAACAGCTCAAGCTCTCCTCGCTGCAATTTTGGCGGTAGCCGATCCATCTTATACAGCAAGCCGCCAAGGTGAGACCATTACTTTGATATCAACTCTGCCTGGAGATACCGGAGCAGAGACAGTCCTTACCTACAATGATTCAGGAGCTAATGGCGGAGCTACCATTTCAGGAAGTGGTACTTTTTCACTGGCAGCCCCAGACAAAACCCTTTATAACTCGATTATAGCTTTGCTTCAAAGTAAGCTGATGGATTTGTATCCTTCTGCGTCAATGGCCGGTGTATATGCACGGGTTGACAGCCAAAGAGGAGTATGGAAAGCTCCGGCAAATGTGGACATCAGATCTATCCTCCGTCCAACAGTCGCAGTGAGCCATGAGGAGCAGGAAGGTTTGAATGTTGACGCCACTTCAGGGAAGTCAATCAATGTGATCCGCTTTTTCCAGGGAAAAGGAAACCTGGTCTGGGGCGCAAGAACCTTGGCCGGAAACGACAATGAGTGGAGATATATTCCAGTTCGGAGACTCTACATTTTCATCGAAGAGTCGGTCAAAAAAGCGACCGAATTTGTCGTCTTCGAACCCAATGATGCCAATACCTGGCTTCGGGTAAAAACGATGATCGAAAATTTCCTCACCAATCTCTGGAGAGAAGGAGCCCTGGCCGGTGCCAAATCCGAGCAGGCATTTTTTGTAAGAGTCGGGCTGGGTCAAACCATGACTGCCCTGGACATTCTGGAAGGCAGAATGAATGTAGAAATCGGTCTGGCGGCCGTAAGACCGGCAGAGTTCATCATCCTGAAATTTTCCCATAAGCTTCAGGAATCCTAATTCCTTTTAACCCAAAACGCAATTCTTATGTCAACCTACGCCACACCGGGTGTTTACATCAAAGAAATTTCAACGCTTCCGGCTTCTATAGCAGCGGTCGAAACAGCCATCCCGGCTTTCATAGGCCATACCAATCTGGCTTTAAAAAACGGGGAGTCGGTAAGAGGAGTCCCAACTCGGATTACTTCAATGCTGGACTACGAATCGATTTTTGGCTTTGCCCGGCCGGAAGCTATTACCATATCGATTCAGGACACTTATACAGGTGAAAATAACCAACCGGCCAAACTGAGTTCAAGAGTAGTCAAAGCCAATCCGCCTGTAGCACCAAGTGCTTACAAAATGTACTACAGCCTAAGGCTTTTTTTCGACAATGGTGGAGGCCCCTGCTACATCATTTCGGTAAATGATTTTACTTCACCTCCAACCGTCGGTGACAGCACCACCGCCACAAGTCTGCTTGGTGGCTTGGCTGCTTTGGAGAAAGTGGATGAACCTACCTTGATTGTCTTTCCTGATGACCTGACTTTGGCAAATGGAAAATCTGTCTACGAAGCTGCCTTAGCTCAATGTGAAAAACTCAAGGACCGATTTGTCATTTTAGATGTTAAAGTAAATACCACCGATCCTTTCGCAGATGCGGAAAACTTCCGAAATAATGGAATTGGCTCAGGTGATTTGAAATACGGAGCCGCTTACTATCCCCATTTGAAAAGTGCTCTAAACTTTGGATACGACTCGGCCTCGGTCGCCATCACCCAAACGAATTCGTACATCGGCACAGGTACACCCAATCCGGCAATTGTAAATGCAGCGAACGGATCTAATCTCACAGCACTTTCCACAGCAGATCCCAGTTTGCATCGGGCAATACTTTCGGAAATCAGCAAGCTCTACATAGACGTCCCTCCTTCCGGTGCAGTGGCCGGAGTTTACGCCCGAGTGGATAGCCAAAGGGGAGTATGGAAAGCGCCTGCCAATGTGGACATCCGATCCGTGATAGGTCCTGCAGTGAAAGTGTCCCATGAGCAACAAGCTTCTCTGAACGTCGATGCGTCATCAGGAAAATCCATCAATGTCATCCGGTCTTTTACAGGTAAAGGGACCTTGGTTTGGGGAGCGAGAACTTTGGCAGGAAATGACAATGAGTGGCGCTATGTGCCTGTGCGTCGACTTTTCATTTTCATTGAAGAATCGGTAAAAAAAGCGACCGAATTCGTGGTCTTTGAGCCCAATGATGCCAATACCTGGCTTCGGGTAAAAACAATGATCGAAAACTTCCTAGTCAAGCTATGGAGAGACGGTGCACTTGCCGGAGCGAAACCGGAGGAAGCCTTCTTTGTAAGAATCGGTCTCGGTATCACCATGACTTCCCAGGATATTCTCGAAGGCCGATTGAATGTCGAAATCGGTCTTGCTGCAGTGCGACCCGCAGAATTCATCATCCTGAAATTCTCTCATAAGCTTCAGGAATCTTAATCACTCTTTTCAGCAAACTTTTAAATCCAACATACCATGGCAGTAGCATATCCATTATCCGTCTTTCATTTCCAGGTAGAATGGGGCGGCACCCGTATCGGCTTCACGGAAGTTTCCGGCCTTACCATTGAACTTCAGGCAATTGACTACAGAGAGGGCAGTTCTCTGGAATACCATGTGACCAAAATGCCAGGCATTCCCCAGTTCAGCAATATTGTTTTGAAGCGGGGCGTGTTCCGAGCCGACAACGAATTTTTCCAATGGCTCAATACCGTGAAAATGAATAAAATCGAGCGAAGAGACTTAACAATCAGCCTGCTCAATGAGGAACATGAGCCGGTCATGGTTTGGAAAGTGAAAGAAGCCTGGCCTTGCAAAGTGGAAGGTCCTACCCTCAACTCAACAGGAAATGAAGTGGCAATCGAGACCATCGAGCTCTGTCACGAAGGATTGGCAATCGAAACTCCCTAATTCATGACCATTTTCCATCCGCCTACCGGCTTTCATTTTATTGTCAGACTTGAAGGTCTCTTGCTTAAATACCCTGGCCTTCCTGATATCGGATTTCAGGAAGTCGGAGGTTTAAGTGTGGAAATAGGAGTGGAAGAATATGCTGAGGGTGGAGAAAACCGATACAAGCACCGGATGCCCGGACCTGTCGCCTATCCAAACCTCACTATGAAAAGAGGAATGCTAAGTGGGACTCAGGCTGTAAAATGGTTCAAGGATGCGGTTGAAGGTTTTCAGTTTGAAGCGCATGACATTACGGTCATTTTGCTCAACGAGGACCATTTACCGCTTCAGGCCTGGAATTTCATCAATGCCTGGCCAGTCAAATGGAGCATCGAAGGACTCAATGCCATGGAAAATTCCCTGATGATTGAGTCGATTGAATTTGCCTACCAATACTTCCGAAGGATTTCCCCGGGAGATGTTTTACCCATCTGATTATGCCCATAGAAATTAAAGAGCTGGTCATCCGAACTACAGTGGATGCAGCGGAGGAAAAGCCAACCGGTGCCTCCAAACCTCAGCCAGGAACTGAATCTGTCCTCTTGGGAATCCGGGAGCTAACCCGATTGATCAAGGAAAAAAACGAACGTTAATTCTTAGCCCATGGCCCTGAAAGATATTTTTTCTCCTTTGGGAGGATTGGAAAAAATGAAAATCACCGCATTCACGGATGACACTTATGAGACATCCAAGGAAACCTACGTGGTGATGTACAATCCAACTGCTTTCAGCCAAGAGTTCAAATCAAAGTGGATTCCTGAAGAGGGATTGACTGACGGAAAACAGTATCAATTCAGAACATTAGAGTCTGACAGCGTGACTTTTGAGTTTCTTTTTGATGCGACAGCCGCTTCCCCTCCGGGAAAAGATGTCCCCGGAGATATCAACCTCAGCTATTTGGGCGGTAGCCAACCCAACTTGGACCGAATCAGCGGAAACAAGGTTTCTGCTATTGATCTGATCAACGAGGATAAGCATGTGGATCGGGCGATCCGGAAATTTTTGGACATCACTCAAAACATTCAGTCCGACACACATAAGCCCAATTATCTCCAGATCAACTGGGGAGCTTTTCAGTTTCGGGGTGTTTTGGGCGGTGCCACGGTCAATTACAAGCTTTTCAATTCAGCCGGACTTCCCATCAGAGCCACTGTTTCAGCGAATTTTGACCAGTCACTTTCGCGTCAGGAACAAGCGGCCACCGCAGGAAGAACCTCCCCTGACCTTACCCATATCCGGGTCGTAAATGCAGGTGACACCCTTCCCATCATGTGTAAGCGAATCTACGGGTCGACCGAATTTTACCTGGAGGTCGCACGTGTGAACAAAATGAGAAACTTTCGAAATCTGGAAGTCGGCCAGGAAGTATTTTTTCCACCCTTAGCCAAATCCTAAGCTATGCCGCTCGTCCCTGTCAGCACCGAAACAAATCCCAGCCTCGCTACCTACAAGATATTTTCTGACGGAACCGAGCTCCCTGCTTCTGTGGGTGTTGCCATGATTTCCATCCAAAAGGCCGTAAACAAAGTGCCTTCCGCGCGACTGGTTTTGTATGATGGGGATGTTGCAGCGGCGGATTTTGAACTGAGCGGTGGAGACCTTTTTGTTCCGGGAAAAGAATTGGAGATCCGGGCAGGATACAACAATCTGGAGGAACCCATTTTCAAAGGAATCATCATCCGGCATGGACTGGAGGTTTCCGAAAAAGCTTCCAAATTGACCATTGAGCTAAAAGACCCGGCTGTTAAAATGACCGTGGGACGCAAAAACAAGTACTTTTTTGAATCCAAAGACTCTGAAGTAATTGAGGAAGTCATCGGCTCCTACAGCGGGCTGAGCGCAGAGGTTGAAGCTACCACGGCAACTCATCCCGAAATGGTCCAATATTACGTTTCCGATTGGGATTTCATCCTGACTAGAGCTGAAGTCAATGGCAAAATCACCCTGATCGAAGACGGAAAAGTCAAAATCCTCAAACCTGAAACCAGCGCAGAAGCCAAACTTGAGCTCCAGTATGGAACCAATGTGGTGGAGTTTCAGGCAGAAATGGACGCTAGAACCCAATATTCAGCTAGCAAAAGCATGAGTTGGGACTTGGCCAATCAGGAACTCAAAGAAGTCGAAGGCAGCGACCCTGGACTGGATTTCCAAAGTAACCTGAGCGGTTCCGATTTAGCAGACGTAATAGGACTCAGCGATTTTAGGCTTCAGCACAGTGGAGGATTGGATGACCAGGAATTGCAGGCTTGGGCGGATGCCAAGATGATGCGCAGCCGGCTATCCAAAATCCAAGGCCAGGTCAAAATCCTGGGAGACAACACCCTCAAACCCGGAGACATGGTCTCTTTGGCAGGTTTTGGAAATAGATTCAACGGTAAAGCATTTGTGTCCTCTGTTTATCATGAGATTTCTCCAAACAGAAAATGGTTTACCCATCTCGGATTGGGACTGGACTCCAGATTCATTTCCAGTCTGTACGATGATGTTTTGGATGTTGCTGCCGCTGGCTTGGT
>DATIAI010000308.1:0-8326 GCA_035458065.1 Algoriphagus sp.
ATTGTCAGTGCCAGAAGAACCTATGCGGATGTTTTTCTGAAACTTTCTTCGGATGAAAATATCAAAAACAACAAACTCAATTTTCACGATCTGAGCGGGAAACTTGCTTTCATCGTAAGTGAAAAGGATAAAATTTCAATCTCAAGTTACCAGGGAAGTGACTTTTTAGGCTTGGATGAGGAGTTTGGTTTGGGCTGGACCAATTGGGTGACTTCGGCCAGTTGGAGCAGAGTGAGTTCGGATAAGTTCTTTTTTGATTTGCAGGGATATCATTCCCGGTACAGTTATTCTGTAGAATTTGATGATCCTGAAAATGGCTTCGAATGGAGCAATAAGCTGTCAGAATCTGGACTAAAGGCCATCTGGACAGCTTTACCCAATTCCAAAACTCAACTTAACTGGGGGATCCACAGTCAATATTATCATTTTGCCCCGATAGATCTGGAGCCTGCTCCTAACAGTAACATTGAATCAATCGTGACAAATCCTAAAAATGGCCTACTCAACAATTTATTCGTCAGTGCGAATTATGAGATTTTCCCCAAACTTAGCGTGGAAGGCGGATTGAGATGGGGGCTTTTCAATCAGGTGGGGAAAGGAGTAGACTACCTCTACGAAGGTGGATTGCCCGGACCGGAAGTTGAAATCACGGATTCCCTGAGTTTTGGCACCATGGAAAATATGCAATTCTACCAGGGTCTCGAGCCAAGGATTGCTTTCCGCTATTTGATCAATGAGCAGTTTTCTGTCAAAACCGCATACAACCGAAATTTCCAGTACATCCAGATAGCTTCCAACAGTTCTGCAGGTTTGCCGATTGACCGGTGGATTTTGTCAGGAAGATATATTGAGCCAGTCCGCAGTGATCAGGTGTCGGTGGGGTTGTTTCACAATTTCAACCAAAATCGATGGGAGTTTTCTGTCGAGGGATATTACAAGGATCTGGATAATGTCATTGATTTAAGGAATGGGGCTCAGGTGCTATTTACCGATCAGGTCGAAACCGAATTGCTTGCCGGAAAAGGTTGGGCATATGGTGCTGAATTTTTACTTAGAAAAAACATCGGGAAAACCACCGGATGGCTGGGATATACCTGGTCCCGGACTTGGAGAAAAATAGAAGGGGTCAGCAAAAATGAAGCTTATAATCCAAGGTTTGACCGACCGAATGATGTGACTTTGGTGCTGAATCATGAGTTTACTCCAAGCTGGTCGGCAGGTTTGACTTTCGTTTATACCACTGGGCAAGCGGTTTCATATCCTGTCGGGTCCTATCAAGTCGATAATCAGTCCGTTCCGCTTTACTCCGATTATCGAAATTTGGACAGGTTCCCGAATTACCACAGAATGGATGCTTCGGTGACTTGGAAAAATTCCGACAAAGGGAGGAAATGGAGAGGAAGCTGGAACTTTAGCATCTATAATCTTTATGGTAGGAAAAATCCATTTGCCTACGAATTCAGGACGATTTTCAATGATGACATCAATTTTGATGCAAACTCAGATGGCGAGATTACCTCCGCAAGACCGGGTGTGGTGATGACTTACCTGTTTACTTTTCTCCCGTCGATTACCTATAATTTTCAATTCTGATGAAATCGATGACGCAAACAAAACACAGTTGGAAGATTTTGGTCATGCGAAATTCAATGTGGCCAATGAAAAATTTCAAACACTTGAATAGACTGGCCATCATTTTACTCGCAATTTTATCCTGGTCCTGTCAGGAAGAAGTGATTTTGCCTTTGGGTGAAAAAGAGGAATTGGTTCCGACAATTGAGGCTTTTTGGACGGATCAGTCGATATTCAACGAGGTGAAAATCACGCTTTCCAAAGATTATTATGATTCATCTGAAGTGCAGGTGATCAAAGATGCCGAAGTATATATTACGATTCCCGGAACTGAAAAGGTAATTCCATTTATCTATCTCGGTGGATCCAACAACTACCGTGCTGCCAATCCCCAGGAACGTGCAAAAGTGGGTGAGACATACCAGTTAAATGTAAAATGGAAAGACAATATCTATGTCTCTGAGGGAGTAATGCTGGAAGCTCCGACTGTCGATAGTGTTACTTGGAATTTTGAAGAGGAGCGGCTTTTCCGTGAGGAAGGATATTACATTAAAGTGTACGGCAAGATCCCTTTTGAGGAAGATAATAATTATCGGATCCGGGTGATCGAAAATGATACACTGAAAAATCAACGCGAAGATTATCTTCTTTTTGATGACACTTTTGGGTTGAAATTCTTTGAAGAAGGGCTTGAATTGGGTTATGCTTTTCAGGAAAATGACAGGGTTCGTCTGGAGCTTTTTCGGTTAAACAAAAATGCCTTTGACTATCTCAATCAATTGGTAAACCTATTGTTTAATGATGGAGGACTTTTCAGTCCCCCTCCCCAAAACCCGGATACAAATATTAGAGTAGTTCAGGGAGATCCGGAGGTTTTGGGATACTTTGCCGTAACACCGGTTTTGGCAAGAACGGTTGTGATTCAGGCTAAATACGATTGAGAGCATGATTCGCTACTGGAGATTTGAAATTGGAGTTTGGTGACAGTAGACGGATAATTTGGAAACCGGAGACAGATTAAAGCAAAGTTTCGAGCAAACTTGAAAAATTTTAAAAAAAATGCGCACAAAGTTAGGATCAAAACATTTTATCATCGTAATATTGCAATGTAATTATGGGAATCACTAAGACAGATCTTTTCACTGCAGAGCAAAATGAGTTGGCACAAATAGCCAAAGCTCTTGCACATCCGGCACGAATAGCCATTCTACAGTATCTGCTCAAAACCAGAAGCTGTATCAATGGTACCTTGGTCAATGAACTGGGACTAGCGCAAGCAACCATTTCCCAACATTTGCGGGAGCTGAAAGATCTTGGACTGATTCAGGGATCGATCGAAGGGGTGTCTGTCAGCTATTGCATCAATCCCAAGAAGTGGGAGCAAGTGCAAGGGCTTTTCAATGGCCTGTTTGATCAGCTGAACAATTCATGCAATTCTGATACTTGTTGTTAAAAAAAATTTGATTATATCCATCGTAATATTGCAATAACCTAAACACTATGACCCTCTCTGAAATCAAATCCCAACTGCCTCAATTGAGCCAATTGACATTTCAATTGCCTGACGGCACCTCTGTTCCGGCCCATTTTCACATCACAGAAATTGGCCAAGTCAATAAAAAATTCATCGACTGCGGCGGAACACTCCGCGATGAAAAGTCCATCAACTTCCAGCTTTGGGAAGATGGAGATTATGATCACCGCCTGGGAGCCAAGAAACTTCTGGATATAATTCAACTTTCAGAGCGTGTTTTAGGGCTGGAAGATCTGGAAATTGAAGTCGAATATCAGGGAGATACCATCGGGAAATATGGCCTTGAATTCAATGGGGAGGCTTTTGTGCTGACCAAAAAAATGACCGACTGCCTGGCCAAAGACAAATGTGGAATTCCTTCCCAGAAACCTAAAATCCGTATTTCTGAACTTCAAGCCGCTGGCACAGGCTGCTGCACTCCAAATTCAGGCTGTTGCTAAATCGTTCTAATTTCATTTATGCAAAACTCTTTTTATCCGGCAGTGGAGGAGACTATTTCCTCCCTGCCGATTTCTGAAATCTCCGCTGACAGAATGCCTGTAATACAGCAGACAGTGGAGTATATTTTAAGTAAAATCAAGGCAAATGAAGAGGTTCGCTTAAACTTCATCTGCACACACAACAGCCGCAGAAGCCAGTTTTCCCAGATTTGGGCACAGACAGCGGCTGATTATTTTGGAATCGAAGCAATCAGTTACTCGGGAGGAGTGGAAGTGACTGCCTTCAACGAACGGGCAGTTGAGGCGATTCGAAGGGATGGTTTCAAGGTTGTTCAAAAAGGTGAAGGAAATCCTGTCTATTTTGTCTTCCATGGGGAATCTTCCGAGCCGATCATCACATTCTCCAAAGTCTACAACGATCCGATCAATCCAACTTCCGGTTTTGCAGCGGTAATGACCTGCGATCATGCAGATGAGAATTGTCCTTTTATACCAGGTGCAGAGAAGAGGATTCCTCTTCGATACGAAGATCCAAAAGCATTTGACGGGACAGAACTGGAAGAAAAAATGTACTCCGAACGCTCTCATCAGATTGGTGCGGAATTGTTTCTGATTTTTCAAAAAGTGAAAGAAAATCTATGACCGAAGCGAAAAGAAAGCTCGGTTTTCTGGATCAATACCTGACTTTTTGGATTTTTCTGGCGATGATTGTTGGAGTAGGTTTGGGCTACTTTTTCCCGCAGGGAAGTACTTGGATCGATTCGATGAGTTCAGGCACTACCAATATCCCGATTGCCATTGGACTGATCCTGATGATGTATCCTCCATTGGCAAAAGTTGACTATCGTCTATTGCCCAAAGTCTTTAAAAATGTCAAAATTCTAAGTATATCCTTGATTCTAAACTGGATTGTAGGACCAATATTGATGTTTGTATTGGCGATTGTTTTTCTAAAAGATTATCCTGAATACATGGTTGGGTTAATCCTTATCGGATTGGCAAGATGTATTGCTATGGTGTTGGTTTGGAATGACTTGGCTGAGGGAAGCTCGGAATACGGAGCAGGTCTTGTGGCATTGAACAGCATCTTTCAGGTTTTTGGGTATAGTTTCTATGCGTGGCTGTTCATTACCGTGCTTCCACAATACTTCGGATTTGAGGGCGCAATCGTGGATATTTCCATCGGAACCATTGCTGAAAGTGTGGCTATCTATCTCGGAATCCCCTTTTTGGCAGGGCTGCTGACTCGCTTGATTTTGCCCAGGCTTAAAAGTGAAGAATGGTACAAAACGGTATTTCTGCCTAAAATTGGACCAATCACGCTGATAGCTCTTCTATTTACGATTGTAGTAATGTTCTCGTTGAAAGGTGATCTGATCGTGACAATTCCGATGGATGTGGTTAGGATTGCGATTCCATTGTTGATTTATTTTCTCATCATGTTTGTGTTGGGATTCTTCTTCAGCAAAGCCTTGGGAGCCCCATACGATCAAAATGCAGCAGTCTCATTTACCGCAGCCGGAAATAACTTCGAATTGGCCATTGCGGTAGCAATTGCTGTTTTTGGGTTGAATTCCGGACAAGCCTTTGCAGGAGTGATTGGTCCCTTAGTAGAGGTTCCTGCCTTGATCCTGTTGGTTCGAGTGGCGTTTAGATGGAGAAAAAAATACTATTCCGGGTGAAAATTAAAATCTTTAGTCCTCGATTTTAAAAGGGATTAAAGAGTTTTGGATCAAACCAATTCCACCAGTTCCACATATACCCCCAAGAGGATATGCCAAACGAGGTAATGGCCTAGTCGTAGACTCAGGTTTGCGATGAATCCGGATTTTTTGAAATATAATGCTTGGATAAAATTCATTGAGAAACCGGATATCAAAGCATAAACAATAAACCAGGTCTCACCGCTAGGCATTTGCTCCAAAGGTTCCCGGATAGCCGTTAAGACAGCAATCACCCAAAATGCATGGCTGAAGTACTTTCCTTTTTTGATTTTAGAGAAAATGAAAAGCACCAGCACAATAGGAATCAGCCGATAGAAAACTTCCACTTCAAAAGCTCCTGAAAAATACAGGAAAATCGAGTAAGGGAATGGCTGAAGAAAGGGCGGCAATTCAGAGTAAGGCTCAGGATGGAGAATTCCTTTGATAATCCATACATCCAAAATCCCGAAAACTATTCCAATCAAAGCCGGGAACCAGATTCTGTTTCGGTTGGAAATCTCTTTTGACCAGAATTCCGGAATTCCAGCCTGTTTTTGAAGAAAAACAAACGGGATCCCTATGAGTAAAACCATTACCGAAATCCAATTCCAAACCCTAAGAAATGGATAGGGATCCACTAAATACTTTGCCCAAAAAATTCCGACTATGCAGACAAGAAGGAATGAAAAGTAGGTTAAAATAGATTTTTTTGTTTCGTAATTCATTTTAATTGAAGTTTTTAGAAATCAGATTTTCAGCGTCTTATCCAAGATGAAATCCCCTTTAAAGAGGTTGCATTTGAATCCAATTGAATTTTTGTCGTAGAAATACGAAAAATACGTAGGAAAGTAAATTTCTCTTTTTTACCTTTCCTTTATGGAAGAACTCAATCAAAACGAAGAACAGATCATGGCGATCTTCTGGAGTCAGGGAGAATTGCTGATCAGGGATGTATTGGACCAAATGCCGGAACCTAAACCTCCTTATACGACGCTAGCCTCAACGATTAAAAACATTGAGCGGAAAGGCTATCTCACCCACAGGATGTATGGAACAGTGAACATCTACAAGCCCGCAGTCAATCAGGAAGATTATAGCAAAAAGAGTTTCAATCGGCTTGTTACCCATTTCTTTGGTGGTTCAGTAGGAAATTTCCTATCCTTTATGGTCAAGGAAAAAAGCATTTCCGATAAGGAAGTGAAGGAACTTCAGGACATGATCGACAAGATGGATAATCCCAAAAAGTAATGGACGGGCTTTTGGTTTATCTGGTTGAAGTCTCCATTTGTTTGGGGATTTCCTTGGTGATCTACAAGGTCTTGTTGAGTGGATTGACCTTTTTCTCCTGGAACAGGTCAATCCTACTCGGGTTGTTAATTCTTTCGGGTTTGATTCCTTTACTCAGATTAGAGCTATTCGGGATTGGCAATGAAGTTTCAGAAATGACCCTTCCAGTTTTTCAAGTGGGTGAACAAGTAAAGCCGGCTGTTGACCAATGGTTTTCTTGGTCTCAGGTAATCCTTTGGGTTTACATCCCTGGTGCATTATTTACTGCCTCAAGGCTAATCTTTGGCTTTATGGCTTCCCAAAAACTCCTTGGACAGGCCAAGCTTGCTAGGTTTGGAGACTATTGGGTAGCGATACACCCTGAGTTTGTACCTGCTTCCTTCTTTGAATACATCTTAATGCCAGATTTTAATCCCCAAGATTCCAAACAAAAGCAGATCCTGGCTCATGAGTCGGTTCATGTGAGACTCAGACACAGTTGGGATCTTCTTTTGGTGAACTTGGCAAAAGTTCTTTTCTGGTTTAATCCCATGATTTATCTTTTTGAAAATTATCTGAGGGAAGTCCATGAATTTCAGGCTGATCAGGGCGTCACCAGACAGGTAGCTCCAAAGGAATATGCTACTCTTCTTTTGCAGTTGATCACGGCGAAGCCGGGATGGCAGTTTATGAATAATTTCAACCAGTTTCAGACCAAAAAGCGGATTCAGATGATGGCAAAGGCTGCTTCGGAGCCTTTGCAGCGCTTGCGCTTTCTTGCATTGATTCCGGCTGTGGGACTTCTTCTTTTTGTGTTTTCCTGTGAAAGGGAAGACATGAATCCTCAGTTATCTTCTGTGGTAGATTTTCCCTTGGAAATGGAAGCTCCACTTTCTGTTGAGGATATTCAAGTGGTGCCATATGAATCTCCTGCTGAAACCTTTCAAGAATCGGACGAAGCCATTCAGTCTAAAAATGAAGTTTTTGATATAGTGGAGCAACAACCAAATCCTCAAGGAGGAATGAGTGGATGGAATCAATATTTATCAAAAAACATCAAATATCCTGTCCAAGCTCGCCGGATGGGGATCGAAGGTACAGTCATTGTCGTATTTGAAATTCACGAAGATGGATCGATTCATAATGTGGAGATCCTTCGGGGCATTGGCGGAGGCGCAGATGAAGAAGCAGTTAGAGTAGTGCAGAATGCGCCGAGATGGGAGCCTGGAAAACAAAGAGGCAGGGCTGTTAAAACCCGTATGAGATTACCTATTCGCTTCAAAATGGCTACAACGGCTAGTTCCAATCCTGAGAATATTAAACTATTTGAGGAGAAAATACATGCTCCTAAAAGTGCTTTGAAGGAGATCATGGTAGTAGGATATTTCTCGGTTCAAAAATCTGATGGCCCAATTAGTTTTCAAATCGAAAAACCTGAAATCCTGCAATCTTATTTTTAACCAAAACAGCTACATTATGAATCGATTCATCGTAAAGAAATTCTTAATTGTAATCCTTTTTGGGATCACTTTTTTTGGATTCCAAAGAATTGGTTATTCCCAGGAATCTTCAACAGAATTCTTGGTAACAGGAAAAGTGAACGACCCACAAGGGAAAAAAGCAATCGGAGCGGCCATTCTGGTCAAAGGAACTACAATCGGAACTACTACAGATACGACTGGATTTTTTATTTTGAAAGTTCCTTCCGATCAAGCTGTCTTGGTGATATCCCATTACAGTACTTCAAAAAGCATGGAGGTGCCTCTGAATGGGAGTAAAAAAATTGTGGTGAGACTTGGAGAGGGTACTGA
>DATIAI010000309.1:0-9481 GCA_035458065.1 Algoriphagus sp.
CCTCAAATTCTAAAACCCGGATTTTGTCCGGGTTTTTTTGTGGGTAAAAATTGGGTATTTTTGCGCCTCTATCGAAAACCCGAACGAAATGAAAATCACGGAATTTTTAAAACACAATTACCGCCACTTCAATGCAGCAGCACTAATCGACGCCGCAGAAGGGTACAAAACCCACCTTGATAACGGAGGAAAGATGATGGTGACGCTTGCCGGAGCCATGTCTACCGCAGAATTGGGTATTTCTCTTGCTGAAATGATCCGACAGGACAAAGTACAAATCATCTCATGTACCGGTGCCAATTTGGAAGAGGATGTGTTTAATCTCGTTGCACATGAATATTACGAGCGGGTTCCTAATTACCGTGAATTGACTCCTGCTGACGAACAAGCTCTTCTTGAGCGTCACATGAACAGAGTCACTGACACTTGTATTCCTGAGATGGAGGCGATGCGTCGTATCGAAAATGTGATTTTGGAAGAGTGGGTGAAAGCGGACCAAGCAAATGAAGCTTACTTCCCGCATGAGTTTTTCTACAAAATTCTATTATCCGGCAAGCTGGATGCTTCTTTTCAGATTGATCCAAAAAACAGCTGGCTTTTGGAAGCTGCAAAAAGAAATATCCCAATGATCGTTCCGGGATGGGAAGATTCGACCTTGGGTAACATGTTTGCCGGTCACGTGATCTCCGGAGATGTGAAGAAAGTCCATACGGTTCGTACCGGGATTGAGTACATGATGTTCTTGGCAGAATGGTATACACAAAATGCTACAAACGAAAGTACTGTTGGATTTTTCCAAATTGGCGGGGGAATTGCAGGTGACTTCCCTATCTGTGTGGTACCGATGTTGCATCAGGACTTACAGCGCACAAATGTGCCTCTATGGGGCTATTTCTGCCAAATCTCTGATTCGACCACTTCTTATGGTTCATATTCCGGAGCTGTCCCAAATGAGAAAATCACTTGGGGTAAGCTAGGCCAGGATACGCCAAAGTACATTATCGAATCTGATGCAACCATCGTGGCGCCACTGATATTCGCCATCGTGTTGGATCAATAAGTATGAAAAATTCAAGTCAATATGTTTTCAAAGCAAGCGGCCTCGTACTGCTTGCTTTTTGCTTTTTATTCAGTGCCAAAGCTCAGGAATTGCGCTCTCTTTCCGGTGCAAACAGCCCAAATGACGACACCAATCCCGTTTGGATCGGAAACAACACCCTACTTTTTACCCGTGCCTTTCATCCATTGAACCTGGGTGGAGCCACTGATTCGGGAGATATATGGGAAACTCGAAAGGATGAATCCGGTGAATGGGGTGAAGCTACCCATAGACCTGACTTAAGTTCAACGGGTTACGACATTGCTTTGGGTTTGGAGGATGTGTTGACCCTTTTGGTTTTAAGAAAAGAGGGAAATGAAACCTCCCTGCATCAATTTTCCAAGTTTGGCCAGGACTGGAATTACCTGAGAAAAGTAGATTTTCCTGATTTGAATTCCTTTGAAGGCCAAATAACCGGAAGAGTTGCCGAAGGTGGGAAATTGATTTTTCTTGCAGGAAAGCGAAAAGGTGGACAAGGAAATGAGGATATCTATCTGAGTGAAAAAACAGGAGGGATTACATGGTCCTACCTTAAAAACCTTGGCACCGCAATAAATGGCTTTGGGCAAGAAACAGGACCCTATTACAATCCAAAAAGCCAAAACCTTTACTTTTCCTCAAATTCATACCCGGGAGCAAATGGAAAAGACATTTTGATTTCAAAGCGTCTTGGTGATTCTTGGGACAGCTGGAGCAAGCCCGAGGTATGGGTGCAGATCAGTACTCGGGGTTCTGAGTCCTCGATCACTTTTCTAAACGAGGATGAAATTGTATGGACGAGCACTCAAAACAATGATGGGTTTGCAGATTTGATGACATTTGCCAATCCCGTGCCGCTGGTAATTCCAACAGAATTTGTGGCCCCGGTTGTTGCTGAGACAAAGCCCGTGACAGTAAGAAGATCTACTTTGCCGACTTCTCAAGTAAATGAGGCTAAACCAGCAACTCAGGCAATTCCTCTATCTGATTCTACTAAAGTTTCCCTTCCTTCTCCCCCCATAGAAGAAGAAATTGAGGTTGTCGAGCAGCCCATTTCTTGGTTGGTCATTGATGGAAAAAACAGGATGGAAGTACCTTATATTCTTACTTTTATCAAGGGGTCTGAACCTGTTGATTATCAAGATTCTCACATGATTTCGAGTTTGAAAGAAAAAGGTATTACGGTCGTTAAAATTTCTGCAGAAGGCTATTTTCCAAAGCAGGTTTTGGTAGAAAATCTAAATGCCAAAGACAAAACAGTTGTCTTGATGACCAAAGCTGAACCCGGAAGTATTGTCCTTTTGGAAGATGTGAATTTCAAACGTGGTACTGCAGAATTAGAAGGGGAAACTACTGAAGCGAGTTTGTCTGATTTGGCAACATTTCTAAAAGGAAATCCGAAGATAAAAATCAGAATCAATGGTCACACGGATAACGTCGGAGATCCGGGATTAAACAAACAGCTTTCCCTGGAAAGAGCAGGAAGTGTCAGGGATTTTTTGGTCAGCCAAGGGGTGATATTCGAAAACCTAAGAATTTCAGGCTGGGGTGGAACCAAGCCAATTGCTTCCAATGCAACTGAAAGCGGTAGAGCAAAAAACCGAAGAGTTGAGTTGGCTGTAGAACAATAAAAAAGGGCTTCCGAAATTTCGGAAGCCCTTTTTTCATATTTTTCCTAATTATCAAAGTGAAAAATCACCGCGATATTGGCGCTTTACAAACTGATTAGCTGGCTCGAAATTGGTGATTTTCATATTTGGACCGTCCCAAAGTAATTTGATTCCGCGGCCTGGATAATCAAATTGATTATTTGACCCTGCTCTAGGTATTCTGTAATCATAGCTTCTGATTGCAAGATTTCCCATCAAAACTGATTCTGTCAATGGGCCGGCTACCGAGAATGGCGAGCTGAGTCTTTTAAATTCTTCAGATCCATAACCTCCGATACAAGCCTCCACCCAATTGTTGTAATGTCCTCTGTCACCTTCAGGTACTCTGTATTCTGATTGAGGAACGCTCACTTCCGTAGTTCTTTTGGTAGGCAGAAGTTTAGGATTTGCACCATAGGTGGAGCACATCATTTTTCCTTTTGTTCCTTCGATGATGACACCGTTTCCACCATCACCCATAATTTCATTAGGCTCGAGTTCTTCTGGTCTGGTAGGTTGAATCCCACCGTCCATCCAATGAAATTCCAGATCTGATTTTCCGGGACGATCAAATCGCAAGGTAATATGAGAAGATGGAGGGCAGCTTTCAGGGAAATAACCTCTGTTGAACTCGCCTACATACACCGAACCCACTGAGCATTCCGCTGATTTAGGATATCCCAACCCCAAAACCCGGAAAGGTGGTTCCATAATATGACATGCCATATCTCCCAAAGCGCCTGTTCCATAATCCCACCAGCCTCTCCAATTGAATGGAACCAGATTGCTTACATAGTCTTTGTAAGGGGCAGTTCCCAGCCACAGGTCCCAATCCAGATCTGCCGGAGGAGTCACCGGAGTTTTTGGCCATTCAATTCCCTGTGGCCAAACCGGGCGGTTTGTCCAAGAGTAAACTTTGGTTGCTTCGCCTATCACTCCGGCATTGTACCATTCTACCATTTGACGGACACCATCCCCTGATGACCCTTGGTTTCCCATTTGGGTTACCACTTTGTATTTATCCGCAGCTTCGGTCAACATCCGAGCCTCATAAATGTCATGCGACATAGGCTTTTGGACGTAAACATGCTTTCCCATTTTCATTGCCATCATTGCCTGGACGGCATGCATGTGATCAGGAGTTGAGACAGATACAGCGTCAATGTTTTTCTCCTCTTTCTCCAGCATGATGCGGTAATCCTTATAATAGGTTGCCTTCGGATGATCATCGCGGCTTTTTTTAGCGCGGGTATCATCTACATCACAAAGGGCAATCATATCCACTTTTCCACTTCTAAAGATTCCAGCTACGTCACCGGAACCCATACCCCCAACCCCAATGCTGGCCACTCTCAATCGGTCACTTGGAGCAACGAAACCTGGTCCACCAAGAACGTGTCTGGGAACAATATAAAATCCGGCTAACGCTAAGGCGGAGCCTTTGATAAAACTTCTTCTGGAGGATTGCTCCGGGTTGGAATTGTTATTTTCCATAATTATTTCAGGTTGATTATGAACTGACGAACTTCAAATTATTAAAAGGAGAGAATTATACACCACTTTGTTGGAAATTTTGACAGGAGGTATTTTTCCTTTTTTTCCTTAGGACAAACTTAATCCAAAAGGGTTTTCATTCACAGCGTATGAGCGGGCCTAATTTCAAAATTTATTTGATTTGTAGAAAATAGATTTTTAAAAAATTCAATTAAGTTTATCAAAAATCACATCAAATGAAAAATTCTATTTGGACTTTACTGCTTTCCGGGACCCTGGTTTTGGGAGCGTGTAAAAAATCGCCACAACTTACTGATGCGGCAATTATTCCACTTCCCCAAGAAATGAGCAATGGATCAGGAAGTTTTTCACTGAGCCCAGAAACTGGAATTAAACTGGTTGGAACTGGCGAAAATTTAACCAAAGTGGGCGAACACCTTGCCGACCAACTCCGTCCTGCTACCGGATATGATATTCCCGTATCATTCGATGAAGGACAAATTGTATTGGAATTAACAGGAAACGAGCCCTCTGAAGCTTATGAAATTGAGATTTCTGATGCTGAGGTAAAAATTACATCCTCAGGTGAAGCTGGACTGTTTTACGGAGTTCAGACTTTGCTACAGCTTTTTCCATATGAAATCGCAAATACCACAGTTCAATCTGCCAACTGGGAAATTCCGGGAGGGACAATTAAAGATGAGCCTACTTTCGGATACAGAGGCTCGATGCTGGATGTTGCCAGACATTTCATTTCTATTGATGATGTCAAGTACTACATCGACCAGATGGCGGTCTACAAACTCAATTACCTTCATCTTCACCTGACTGATGATCAAGGGTGGAGAATCGAGATCAAATCATGGCCAAAACTTACCGAAATTGGTGGCAGCACCGAAGTAGGCGGGGGAGATGGGGGATTTTATACCCAGGAACAATACAAGGAAATTGTGGCCTATGCAGCTGACAGATTCATAACAATTGTACCCGAAATCGATATGCCCGGACATACCAATTCAGCATTGGCATCCTATGCAGAGCTGAATCCTGGTGTGAATTTGCCTAATGGAAAATTGGATTCAGTAAACAAAGCACCTTTGGATTATGAAATGCCTTTGAAGAATCCACAAGCTTCTGAGCTTTATACCGGGATCGAGGTCGGCTGGAGTACTTTTGCTCCAAAATTGGAGTTGACGTATGCCTTTGTCGATAGCGTTGTAAGAGAAATTACAGAAATCACTCCCGGTCCTTATTTTCATATCGGTGGTGATGAATCCCATGTGACTGAAAAAGAAGATTATGTCTACTTCGTAGAGCGGGTTCAAGACATAGTTTCCAAATATGGAAAAACCAGCATCGGTTGGGATGAAGTAGCTACTGCAAAACTGCTTCCCGGAAATGTTGCTCAATTTTGGGCTTTGGAAGAAAATGCCAAGTTGGCTAAGAATCAGGGCAACAAAGTTCTGATGTCTCCTGCGAAGAGAGTTTATCTGGATATGCAATATGACAGCACGTCCAGGATTGGCCTTCATTGGGCTGCCTATGTTGAGCTGGACTCAGCTTACCTGTGGGAACCGACAGAATATGCAGATGGCATTACAGCCGAAAACATTTTGGGAGTAGAGGCTCCACTTTGGACTGAGACTGTGGCCAATAGAGCAGATTTAGATTACCTTGTTTTTCCAAGGTTGTCCGCAATCGCTGAAGTAGCTTGGACAAAAAAAGATAGAAGGAGTTGGGAAAGTTATAGTAAAAGAGTGCCTGGCCATGGAAAAAGATGGGAAATCCAAGGAGTTGGATTTTACAAATCACCGAAAGTTACTTGGTAAGCATAAATAATTTTATTGCCCGGAGCTTAAAAGGCTTCGGGCTTTTTTGTGCCTAGATCTATTTAATTTTTGATTTTGGTGAAAATGGGCCTATTATCGAATTCTATTTTGGCTTGAGGCTAAAATCAAAAACTATAAATTTCCAATGGGAGAAATAATTATTGAGTTTAGTAACTGGATCTGGGGTCCGCCAATCTTGGTTTTGTTACTTGGAGGAGGGTCTTATTTTTTGATTCATTCAGGATTTGTGCCCTTTTTGAAAATGGGCCACGCGATAAAATTGTTAAGTGGGAAATATGATGATAATCTGGCTCCGGGCCAGATTTCCTCTGCCCAAGCTCTATCTTCTGCCATCGCTGCGACAGTTGGATTGGGGAATATCTCCGGAGTTGCAATTGCAATTAATATGGGTGGCCCGGGAGCTCTTTTTTGGATGTGGGTGGCCGCTTTTGTCGGAATGGCCACAAAATATTATACCTGTAGCCTCGCGATCATGTATCGGGGGAAAGACAGTTCAGGCGAAATCCAGGGTGGCCCGATGTATTTCATAGAAGAAGGGATGGGAAAAAAGTGGAAATTTCTTTCTGTCATTTTTTGTGTGGCCGGGGTGATCGGACTTTTGGCGATTTTTCAGGCCAATCAGCTTACAGCTGTTATTCAGGCGGTTTTGATTGAACCGGATACCATGGAGGAAACTGTAAGAAACCGCTGGATTATCGGTTTTGGAATGATGGGATTGACAGCTTTTGTAATCTTGGGAGGAATAAAAAGGATTGCCTCAGTGGCCTCCAAAATGGTCCCATTTATGGTTGGGATCTATTTCGTTACAGTTTTGATTATTGTTTTCCAATATATCGGTCAAGTGCCTGAAATGCTAAAATTGATCGTTGTGGATGCCTTTACAGGCAATGCCGTAATGGGCGGGGCAGTGGGATCAGTGATCGTGATTGGGGCAAGGAGAGCTGCCTTTTCCAATGAAGCAGGGATAGGAACAGCTCCTATGGTTCATGGTGCATCCAAAAACAATGAACCGATTCGGGAGGGATTGATTGCCATGTTGGGACCTTTTGTAGATACCATTGTAGTCTGTACGCTTACGGCTTTGGTTATTTTATTGACGGGAGTCTGGGAAAATTCAGAAAACGATGGAGTTCAACTGACTTTGGAGGCATTTGAAATAGGAATTCCTGTTTATGGAAAATACCTACTGATGATTTCAGTTTTGGTTTTTGCCTTGTCCACCATGTTTACGTATTCTTATTACGGTCACAAATGCACCAATTACCTATTTGGAGCTGAAAAGGCCCATTATTACAATTACTTTTACTTGGGAACCATCGTAGTTGGAGCTGTGGCAAGCTTGGAGGTGGTTGTAAGTTTGGTAGATGGAATGTATGCTGTGATGGCTTTTCCAAATATGATTGCCGCACTTTATTTGTCACCCAAAGTACGTGCGGCTTCAAAGGATTACTTTGCAAGGATGAAGGGCCATTAATTATGCGATTGCTGATTGCGCCAAATGCTTTCAAAGGAACGATTCCGGCAGATCAGGCGGCAGAGATTATTGCCAAGGAAATAGGCAAGGATCTTAGTTTGGATTGTACAATCCAACCAGTTGCTGATGGTGGAGACGGAACATGCCATTTGCTGATTGAATCTTTGAATTTGGAAAAAATCCCAGTTTTGACGCTAAATGCCGTTGGACAACCCATAGAAGGCTATTTTGGTTGGGATTCAAAAAACAAGAAAGCTTTTCTCGATATCTCGACTGCTTCTGGTATTGGAGTTTTAGAGGGTAACCAAAAAGACCCCCATATCACCTCCACCTTTGGAACTGGTTTGATCATCCAAAAAGCTGTGGAAATAGGAGCGAGGGAGGTTATTTTGGGTCTGGGTGGAAGTGCGACTGTTGATTTGGGAACTGGGATTTTAAATGCTTTGGGAATTCTTTTTTTGGATGAGAAGGGTCGGGAAATTCCTGCCTTTTCCCAGGGTTTTTTAAAATCTATCAGGCACATTCAGAAATCCCCACTAATTCCCAAAATTAAATTTACCTGTCTTTGCGATGTCAGAAATCTGTTTTTTGGTGAGAATGGAGCGGTTAAAGTATTTGGACCTCAAAAAGGTCTGAGTCCAAATCATATCAATTCTTTTGAAAAAGATTGTGAAACAGTAACCAGACTTTTAGTCAAAAAATCACAAAAAGAATGGCTTGATAGACCGGGATTTGGTGCAGCTGGAGGAGTAGCTTTAGGACTAAGTTTATTTTTTGAAACTGAAATAGAATTTGGAGCACACTATTTTTTGGAACTTGTGAACATGAAAGAGAAAATACTTCAATCTGATTGGATTATTACCGGAGAAGGCCAATATGACGCTCAAAGTGATCAAGGGAAAGCTAGTTTTGAACTCCTGAAACTAGCGCAGGCAAATCATAAGAAAATTGCATTGATCACCTCAGGAACAGGAGGGGAAGGTTCCGGATTTGATTTGATTCTTGAACTTCCCGCTTTGGATTTTTCTTCACCAGACTATAAAGAAAAAGCCCGCCAAAACCTAAGCGGACTTATAAATGCTGTATTTAAGGATAGGAAATTTGTCTAGACCCGTCGGTAATCTCCTTGCCAGTTTTTCACTTGCAACTTAATTTCCTTTGGACCTAATCCTTCCTTGATGGCTTTTTCCATCAAATCCACCAATTCCTCATCACTGGCAAACCTCAAAGCTATAATCTGACCGAGTTTAAGTTGATTTTCTTTAGGGTAAAATGAAGTACCTGTCAGGTGAAAATAGCGTTGTCTCATTTCCAACAAAATAATTCTGTTTTGATTTTTGAGTGCATAAATTCTTGCCAAAAGAGGCAGCATGGCAATGATTACAGCTCCCAGCAGAAAATATATGCTCGAGGAAATTGCTTCGGCAGAACTGAAATCTGCTCTGTACACTGTCCACCCCAGAAAAATCAAAGATAAGGGTGTGATTACCAAATGATGAAAGGGATAGATGCGGGAGTGATTTTGGTAGTTCTGAGCTTTCATGGATTGAATTTTCGGGGTAAAAAAAAAGGAGGCCAAGCCTCCTTTAATTATATTTTAGTTTGATCAATGATCAGCTTTCTTTTTCTTGGTGAAAGTGCTTCTCGCATCAACTGCTGTAAGACCTGCACCAAGTCCAATAAGAATACACACGATCAGCAGGAATAATTGAGCTCCTGACATGATAGGCGAGCTGAAAATTTCTAATAGTATCATTTGTTAGTTGTTAATTCAATTCGAAGCACGAAGATAAAACCGGAAGCTGATTTTACAAAGCTAATTCAGCTCACAGATGTGATTTTGGACTAATTAATCCAAATCATCATCAATTACATCGTCTTCGAAATCCTCCTCATCGTCGAAATCTTCCTCTTCCTCATCAAAGTCTACGATATT
>DATIAI010000310.1:0-9271 GCA_035458065.1 Algoriphagus sp.
GGAAAATGGATCTGCCGGATCGATTCTTGTTTGCCGATCAGTTGATATTGATGCAGGATTTCTGGCGAAAGTGTCTCCGGAATTTGGGGATAAACTTGGGGAACCAATTGCTCCAGGATTTTGGAAATCCCCCTGGAATCAAGAAATCTGGCCCGGAGTTTTTCAGTCGTGGAATAGACCGGCTGAAAATTGTTACGTTTTTCATTGGCAGCAGTTACCGGTTCCATTTCGGGATGAGCCATGCTCCATTTTCGTCCGTATTGAGCAGGTTTTCCCAGAAAAATGTAAGCCGCTCCGGGCAGAAGTTTTTTCTGGACCCATTGGATTCCTTTAAACCAGGTCATTTCCATTTCACCGGTTTCATCGAAAACATGAGCGACCAGACGTTTCTTTCCGCCCGTACCTACAAGTTCTATTTTTTTGACCCGGGCGATGACCTGTACATTTTCCAGATCCTCAGACATTTCCCTGATTTTGAAAAACTTCGTTCGGTCTTCGTATCGAAAGGGGTAATGCTGAAGCATGTCCCCATAGGTAAAAATATTCAGCTCCTTGTTCAGCAATTCTGCCTTTTGGGGGCCGACGCCTTTGAGATATTCAATTCGGGTATCAAAAATTCCTGACAAGAGAGCTGGTTTTTGGTAAAAGCAAATTAAACCCCTGACGGTTCAAAACCCAAAAGATTGATTTCAATTGTAGGTAATCAGAAATAAAACCCGGTCACCTTTTCCCAAATATTTTTCAAAAGTGTTCTATTTTCCTGTTGGCTTTGAAGGAAAATCATCTGGTTTTTAGCCCGATGTAGGTTTTGTTCAGGATAGGTGACGCGATAGTAAATATTTCCCTGAAGGTGATCTGTAAAAAAGCGAAGCCCCATAATCAAAGTCATAATTTCTCCTCCAAGGAGAAGAGATTTGGCTTCTTCTTGGGAAGATATCTCCTTCACACCCTCCCAGTAGCCTTTCAGCAATTCTTCAAAAATCTCGGGTAAGATGCGGATTTCCTCCCAGGAGGTAGAGGTTTCAGGAAAACTACAGGCAACTGTCCTGACCAAATCCCCAAAGTCATACATCAGAAACCCGCCCATTAGCGTATCGAGATCAATCAGGGCTTCCACTTTGGTCAAATCCTCTGAGAAAATCAGGTTGTTGATTTTGGTATCGTTGTGAGTGATCCTCAAGGACAGCTGGCTCAGTTGATCCAAGTACCATTCAACTAGGGGAAATTGATTTAAGTAGAAGTCTAGGATTTCCCTTTCTTCAATTGTAAGCGAGGTGATTTCCTGGCTTACTTCTTTAAGCTTCTGATATCGGAGGTCAAGCCGGTGGAAATTGGGAATAGTTTCAAACATTTTTTCCCCGGGGATTTCCCGGCTCCAGTTGGCAAAATCACCGTAAGCATGTGCTGCGATATAGGCCTGGTTTGGATTGCTTATTTGCTGAAGGGTCTTTCCTTTGACAAAATCAAAAAGTCGGTACATCTTCCCATCAATTTCAGTTAGCCCATTTCCGGCATGGTTCAGTATTGGTAAAGGAAGCAAAAATGGCAGAGCGTGAGTTTTGGAATGCTCACTCAGTAAGGAAAGATTATGGTCGATCCGCTCAGGGAAATTAAAAACAGCCTCATTGAAGCCCTGAAGAACCCATTTATTGGTGCCGTTTTCCACCAACAAAGTCTCATGAATTAATCCCTCACCCAAGGGATTGATCGTAATTTGCTGATTTTCAAGGATTGAATAAAATCGGGAAAGTGTCGGAATCAGATCAGAATACATGATGCGAAAATAGGGAAGAAAAGAAAATTTACTGATTTTGATTTCGCCAAAAATAAAATGAATGTGGTAGAACCAATTCCGTCCTTATTTTTCAAAAATATTAAAAAAGACTTTACCCCATTAAGAAAAAATTTCGTTAATTGTCCGCCAGTTTAAAGCCAAACCCTATGAATGTAACTGCCTTAGATTGGGGCATCATTGCAGCCTTCTTTATAATCTCATTGCTCATTGGTCTATTTTCTGCAAAATCTGCCGGAAGTTCCGCCAAAGAATTTTTCCTCTCTGGCCGAAATATGCCTTGGTGGCTTCTTGGGGTATCCATGGTAGCAACCACGTTTTCGGCTGACACTCCCAATTTGGTCACTGACATTGTCCGAAAAAACGGCGTTGCAGGTAACTGGGCCTGGTGGGCTTTTCTCCTTACCGGGATGTTAACCGTGTTTGTTTATGCCAAACTTTGGAGAAGATCAGAAGCTACTACCGACTTGGAGTTTTATGAAATGAGGTATTCCGGCAAAGGGGCGGCATTTCTTAGAGCATTCCGGGCGATTTATCTTGGAGTATTCTTCAATGTGGTCATTATGGCGACTGTTTCTCTTGCCGCAATCAAAATCGGCGGGGTAATGCTTGGTCTTTCTCCGGTTCAAACTCTCCTTATTGCTTCAATAGTCACAGTAGTATATAGCTCATTGGGCGGTCTAAAAGGTGTTTTATTAACCGACTTTTTCCAGTTCTTTATTGCAATGGCCGGCTCATTTGGGGCTGCTTATTACATTCTTGACCTTCCCGAAATTGGTTCCCTGAGTAATCTTTTATCACATGAAGTCGTTTCCACCAAGCTGAATTTTTTGCCGGATTTCAGTGATCCAAACATGTATATTCCGCTTTTTATTATGCCAATCGCTATCCAGTGGTGGGCCACCTGGTATCCGGGTGCTGAGCCTGGAGGTGGAGGATATATTGCCCAGCGGATGCTTTCTGCAAAAGATGAGAAGAATGCCATCGGTGCGACTTTGTTTTTCAACATTGCTCACTATGCGCTGAGACCTTGGCCATGGATCATTGTAGCATTGGCCTCTCTGGTCATTTTCCCGACTATAGCGGACTTGCAAGTTGCTTTTCCACATATTCCAGTTGACAAACTTGGAGATGATTTGGCTTACTCGGCGATGCTAACCTATTTGCCAACCGGCCTTATTGGAATTGTCCTTGCTTCCCTAATTGCTGCGGTGATGTCCACGCTTTCTACTCACCTCAACTGGGGCTCCAGCTATATTGTCAACGACTTTTACCTGAGATTTGTCAAGCCAGAAGCTACCGATAAGCAATTGGTAGCTGTAGGAAGAATCTCAACAGTGGGTTTGATGGTATTGTCAGCAGTTTTAGCTTTGGCTCTTTCGTCTGCCTTGGATGCATTCAACATTCTGCTTCAAATCGGCGCCGGAACAGGCCTGATCTTTATCCTTCGCTGGTTCTGGTGGAGAATCAACGCCTACACGGAGATTTCTGCAATGGCTATTTCCTTTGTTGTAGCAATTTTCTTTGAGGTAATCAACCCAAAAGTCGGTTGGATAGCAATTCCTGAAAATCAAGCCTATTTGAAATTGGTTTATTCGGTATCCATTACCACAATAGGCTGGCTATTGGTTACTTTCCTGACCAAGCCTGAAGAGGACAAAGTGTTGCTCTCATTTTATAGAAAAGTCACCCCAGCGGCGTTTGGTTGGAAAAAAGTTCTTGACAGATATCCTGCCGAGAAGCAGGAACAGGGCCAGCTTCCAAAAGAAATCGGCCTAATGGTGACAGGTACTGTGATGGTATATGCAGCCTTGTTTTCAACAGGATTCTTTATTTATGGCAATATGGTCCCAGGTTTCATTGCGGCCACTGTTGCACTGATTGGTGGTGGTGTGATCTTAAAATCCTGGAAAAACCTTCATTAATTGAAATCGCTGAGTAAAAAAAGTAAATCCTGCCCCGATGAATTTTGGGCAGGATTTTTTCATTTCTGGAAAATGTATCGGCTTTTTTCTGAAAGGTGTCAAGAGACTTAGTCAATAAACTTCACCGAGTTCATCAAATGTGTCATGTCAATTTTGATGTATTCTATGACAGGGGCCAAAGAATCATTTTTCATCGCAGTGTTGAAATACAACGCTCCACGTAAAAAGTGATGGGTAGAATCTGTTACAAAAAACTGAAATTGGGTGGGAACTTCACCCGATAGCTCAGCCACCACAGCGGTGTAGCCATTCGGCGTAATCAAAACACCTTCTTCTATTCCATAAGCTTTGATTTGATGCTTTGCCGTGAGTTTGAATGCATCATTGGACAAATTCTCAAACTTGGCGTTTCCTTCGCCTATTTTTTTATAGGTCAAGTGGACTTTCGCTCCAAAATCTTTGTAATTCAGATTAATCCAAGCTTTTTCAGCGATATTGAAAGAATCAGGCTCAACTTGGCTGGCTGTTGAATAATCCAACTCATAGGGATAATCTCCGGTTAGTTTTTCAAAGGCATGTTTTGGGAGGTCAATCTTGTTGTATCCGGTAGGCTTGGGCAACCAGGTATTCTCACAAGCAGTCAATCCCATCAGGATCAGCGGAATTGCCAATAATTTCATCTGCTTATGAATTTTTTTAGTGGTCAGATGGAATCTCGCTTTCTGGAAAATCATTCCGATGTTTGACGCTTTTGTCATGCTCGATTTCTTCATGGATCAAAATTAGGCTTTCCATTTGAATTGAATTGGGAATAATGGAACTTTAACCATAAACCAAAATCACTTACCCATGAAAAAAACAATTAAACTTACTTTCGCAGCTCTTTTTTCTGCGACACTGATGCTTTTCGCCACTTTGGCACAAGCCCAAACGACTAAGGATGAATTTCTGGCCAAATGGGAAAACAGCAAAAAATTCACTTTGGATGTCTTAGCAAAAATGCCGGACTCGGGCATGGATTACAAAACCGACCCGGGAGCAATGTCTTTCAAAGAGCAGATTCACCATATCGGAATGGCCATTGTGGGTATTTCACAGGGTTTTCTTAAAGGGAAAGAAAATGGACCGACCTTGGATGTGAAAACAGCCTCCAAAGCTGATTTGGCAAAGTTTGTTGCTGAAGCTTATGATTACGGAGCTGCAACTGTCAAGGCGCTAAGTGATGCAGATGCCGCAGAAAAGATTGAAGTTTTCGGGAGTACTGTGAGCCGAAGACAAGTTGAAGCCCTGCTGATCGATCACAGCACCCATCACCGAGGTTCAGCAATTGCATACCTACGCGCCAATGGGGTTGAGCCTCCTGCTTTTGTGGGATTTTAATCAGCTTCTAGTAAAACAAAAAAGCTAAAGTCGTTTCGGACTTTAGCTTTTTTTGTTTTCAATAATTCAGAGATGTTTATTTTCCTTTGGCACCAACCATTGTTCCCACGGTTTTGAAGATGATCTCCAGATCCGTAAGAATGTTGACTTCCTCCAGATATTTTAAGTCCAAAGACATCCGCTCCACCATTTGATCCACGTTTTCTGCATAGCCATAGTCAACCTGTCCAATGGACGTGATTCCCGGCTTTATTGCAAGTAAATTCCAGTAGGCAGGAGCTTTTTCTGTGATTTGGCGGATAAAGTAGGCACGCTCCGGACGAGGACCAACGATAGACATTTCACCCTTCAAAACATTCCAAAATTGAGGCAATTCGTCCAAGTGGGTTTTTCTCATGATTTTTCCCCAAGGAGTAATTCTCGAATCATCGTCAGTGGTCAACTGTGGTCCATTGACCTCAGAATCCACGATCATACTTCTAAACTTATAAATGTAAAAGGGTATTCCGTTTCTACCGATTCTTTCTTGCTTGTAAAATACCGGACCATCAGAGCTGAGCTTGGTGATCAGGGCTACTGCAAGAAAAATAGGCAAACCGAGAAGCATGACAATACTTGAAAACATAATGTCAAAGCTTCGCTTGAAAAATCGAGTGGTAATCTCAACTCCTTCAAAGATCACTTCTCTCACGGTATCTGAAGAGACTCGATACAGTCCTATAAAGGTAGGAAGCGTTGCTTGTCCACCGTACTCTGGGAGTACATATTCCTGATTTTGATTAGTTCTAGTCATCACTGAAATAGTTTTAATTGTAATAGTTGGTGACTCTAAAAATTCAATTTGCATACCACGAGTGGTGAGAGGGGAATTTGGGGTGGGTTTTTCGAGGTGAAAATTGCTCCAAAACTGCTCAAATAGGGGTTAAATGAACCTAAAAGGCCATTTGAGGCATTTATGTTAAAAAATTTAAATCCTCGTTTGGGAGATTTTGGGGAGAAAAGCGATAAAACTATTGTTCAAGTCATTCCACACATTGTTTACTGTTGCTACAATAAATTGTTAGTCTGAGGAATTAATTGCTTCTTTTTTCGCCAATGTGCCGAATGCATTGAAAGCTTTGCTTTGGCAGCCTGAGGCAGGGATTCGTGGAGTAAACCCAGGCGGTAACCAAACCATTTGGCAAAAAGTGAGGCTATTGTTTTGGCTAAAAGAAGCGGATTCTTTTTCCAAACATAAGTCAATTCAGACCGAAGGTAGCTGAAACCCTCTTTGCCGGCTTTGCCGAATTTTTCAAATATCCAGGGATTGTCCCTGTGAAATACCCCGATATCAAAATATCTCCTGAATTCTTCCTTTAATGTATAATCGTGGGAGTGATAGACTCGCGATTCTGCCAAATAGGCCATCTCCCAACCTTTTAGTAGCATCTGTCCGGCGATGAGCACATCTTCGCCCAATATGGTGCCCGAGGGAAATCCTCCAGCATCAAAATAGGCGGCGTTTCGATAAGCAGCAAAGGAATTGGAACAGGAAATCGTGCGAATCCCCAATCTTTCCCGGTCTGCAAAACTGCGAATCTGGGACTTGGCGGGGTAGTTGAAAAGTCGGGAGTGGGATTCCAGCGTCCTTGAATTCCGATGGGGAAGTTGCCTTCCATAGCACATCCCGATCTTTGGATTGGACTGAAATGCCGACACCATCTTTTCCAGGGCATCCGCGTTTTCCAGGATGGCGTCCTGAGTCAGAAAGACAAAAATATCTGCATCAGGATACGCTTTGATTGCCATATCTCGGGTTCCCCCATGATCAAAGTCTCTTTTGTCCAGTGTAATCAGTTCATGCGGAATCCCGCTGAAATACTCTAAAGTCCCATCTGTTGAGCCCGAATCTATCATCACCAACCGATGGATTGGATAGTTTTGTGCCTTTATTCCCAGAATGACCTCGCTGATACGGGGGCCGGCATTGAGAGTTGGGATGTAGAGATTGACTTTCATTTTTTGCCCTTTTTGCGTGGTTAATTTGAAACTTCAACTTCAGCATAGTCAGCCGTGCCTGTGACCAACTTTTCGTTGACGGTAGCTTTTCCTTTGCCGACAAACAACAGGGTAGGTTTGCCCTGAGGGCCGTAATGTTCATTTCCCAAAAGCCGAATTCGGTTTGGGGAACTGCTTTTTAAAGTCAATTGCTCCGTTTCTCCTGCTATTAACTCAATCCGGTTGTCCTGAACCAAGAGATCTGCACTGCCTTCATCCATAATCACAGGACCTGCAGATCGGATTTGATTTCTAATCAGATGGATATTTTCGGCAGTCTTTTTTATTACAATTGCTGTTGAATTTAAGCTTTCAATCTGGTTGTCTTCAATTTTAGCACTGCTAGCTCCGGCAATAAAAAGAAGATTGACCTCACTGCTGTTTTTCAGTTCATTTCCTTTCAAAACCAAATTCCCTTTCATATTAACATTGATTCGGGCGTGTGAAAAAGAATTGTTTATTACCTCCATTTGATCCACCTGGATCTTATTTGGGAGAGATAATGAGCCGATTTGATTGTCTTTGATCAGGATGTGTTGGGCATTGGTATTTGCCATCAGATTGATGCTGCTGTATTGGCTTGACTCGATCGTCAGATCTTCCAGGCCAAGGACGATTTCCACTTGGTTGTCAGCTTGGTTTTCTTTTGTCAGGATAGTCCCACAATCTTCGATGTACATTGCAGGGCGATTGTTGCCGATAGCTTGGTTTCGGTATATGACGATTCCCGAAACATTGATCAAGGTACCAAAGCCCGAGCCGTCCGGAGTGGATTTTTCATTCACAAAACCATTGTCGCAACTCAAGTTGTATGAAATCGAGGTGGAAATATCTTTTGCTTTCTCAGGAGACCGATTGTTGATGTCAATCCCGTCTGCGGCATTTTGATCCAGAACGTTGCCGGAAAAGTTGTAGTCGCTTTCCTTTCCACTATCGCCAAACGCCACCTGAATCCCTGACATACCATTATGGTGAATGGTGTTGTTCAATACTTCAGCTTTGCGGGAGCCATAAATAAACACACCGTTTTCACCGTTTTTGAATATCTCCGAATCCCTGATCGAAATAGTGTTGCTCGAAAGAATCCGGACGCCGGTACCGGGTTGATACGAATGGGTTTCTTTTCTCTTGGAACCAAAATGATAGATTCTGGATGAAAGTATCTCCAATCCACTGCATTGAAAAGCAAGGATGCCCGGATAGGCCCGCAGCTTAGTCGAGTCTCCTTCAAGTTCGGAATTTACGATCCGTATCTTTTGGCTGCGTTCGAGATAGATCGCTTCATTTTTTGTTTTTGCCCGGATCGAAATATAGATGTCAGAGACTCGCTCTCCTCTCAGGAGGGGATTTGGGGAATTTTGCTTTTCGATGGAATAGTCTCCGGTCTTTGCAACTGGATGATGTGCCAAAGTTCCTTCTGAAACCAAATGGACTCCTGTTCTGAGGTGAAGAGTCCGGATCAAAAAAATCCCCTCAGGTATGAAAACGGTGTCACCCGGAGAACTTTGGTCAATTACTTTTTGAATCGTAGCTGTGTTGTCGCTGAGACTGTCCCCGACTGCACCAAAATCAGTCACAGTCTTTCGAATTCCTGCACTGGAAGCCTCTGGCAAAGAATCACTCTGAGCACCTTGGAAGAAGCTCAGAAACAACAAAAAGACGGAAAGAAGCAATTGCATGTGGATAATGGTTTATTCTAGGATTGTTTCCCAAGTTTGGGTTGCGGTTTTTTCCCAAGAGAAATCCCTTGCTCTCATCAGACCCTTTTCTACACAGGATACATAGGCACTTTCGTCGTGGACCAGCAGTTCGATTCCCTGCTTGATCGCATTCACATCTCCCGGAGACACGCAAAGCGCGGCTCCTCCGGCAATCTCAGGAAGAGAAGATTCTGAGGAAGTCAAGACTGGCGTACCCGAGGCCATGGATTCCACAAGTGGTAGACCGAACCCTTCCATCTTGGAAACAAACATCGTAGCATGTGCGCCTTTGTATACAGCTGGAAGATCTTCTTCAGGAATCATTCCCAAAAACCGTACGCGACTTTCAATTCCCAATTCGCGGATCTGGCTTTCGATCTCCGGATCGGGGTGCCCGGATAGAGCGAAAACAAAATCGCTTGGGATATCCGCCAAAG
>DATIAI010000311.1:0-5985 GCA_035458065.1 Algoriphagus sp.
TGTCAATTATTATCAGGAAAAAGACAACCGAAATCGACCGCTTTTCACCGAATTCACCCAAGAGGAGCAGGCACTGTTGGCTTCTGTCGGAGATGGAGTAGAGAATGCCGTGATTCCAAGGATAGACTCTGTATCATTTGACCCGACTCGGATTCTATATGAAAAGGTTGTGGAAGTGGATACTTTGGGAAATTTCCTGACTTTTTACCGTTATTCTACTGATCCTGAACTCGCGCATTTCGCGCTTTCTTTCTCCCAAGTCGGATTTGGATTGGGAGATTATCGCCGGCTCAATCAACTTTCCAACGGGACAGTTTTTGAATATGTCCCCAGACTGAACGGCCAACCTCAGGGAGATTATTCGATTTTGACACAGCTTCCTGCGCCGGACAGCAAGCGCATGACCACCGCAGGCACCCGGATCAAATTGGGTGAATTTGAAAAAGTGTACACAGAAGTGGCACTTTCCTCGGTCGATAAAAACCTGTTTTCAACACTGGATGACGACAATAATCAGGGCTTGGGATGGAAGGTCGGCTTGCAGTCCGAAAACCGTGAACTGGGAATTTTCAAGGGATACCGCTTCAAAGGCCTGACGGAGTTCGAATACAACTCGACCAATTTCAATTTTATTGACCGGTTCAGATACATCGAATTTGACCGGGATTGGGGGCTTTCTCCGGAAGCATTGGAAGAGCCAGCTGCAGAACGGTTTTTCCTGACTCAAATTGGGTTAGAAAAAGATGCCTTGAATTCATTCAATTACAAGCTTTACCTGCGAAACCGGGAGAATGTCTTAAGCGGATCCCAGCATACAGCCACTTGGAATACCGAAATCTGGAAAAGAGTAAGGCTGCGCCAGGAGTTTTTCAGGCTGCAAAGCGAACAAGACACACTTAGCTCGGATTGGACCCGGTATTTGGGAAATGTAAACTATCAATCCAAAATCCTGGTGCCAGGATATCAGTTTTCTATTGACCGAAATGCCCTGAGGAATACTGAAACGGATTCGATTGTCAGCACAGCGATGAATTTTAAGGAGCATTTGGTCTACCTGAAAAGCAATGATTCTCTCAGTTACGCATTTTCTGCTGATGCAGCCTGGCGGGAAGATCGGCTTCCTGTTGCAGGAATTCTGGTGGACGATGCCAGGGCTTTTACCTCCAATTTCACATTCAGAAAACAATGGACCAACCATAGTTTGGGAAGTACTTTCACCTATCGGGAGTTAGAGTACCTCAACCGGGATCTCCCTACGGAATTGACCTTGTTGAGTAAGGTGGATTATTCGGGAAATCTCGGCAAAAACCTAATCCGAAACGAAATCAGTTATGCCATCGGAAACGGGCGGGAGCTCCAGCGGGAATTTGTATATCTGCCCGCGCCCAACGGAGACGGTACCCACACCTGGAGAGATGACAATGGGGATGGAATTCAGCAGCTGAATGAATTTTACATTGCCATCAATCCTGAAGAGAAGCAATACATCAAAATCTTTGTGCCAACGGACACCTATGTTCAGGCCTACACCACGCTGCTCAATTACCGGATTCAGGCGAAGTTTCCTGATGCCTGGAAAGAATCTGGAGGAGTGCGGCAATTCCTTCATCGGTTTTCCAATACTTCAAGTTTGAGTGTTGAAAAGAAAGTGACCTCTGATGATTTTTGGGATCGGGTGAATCCTTTTATCGGATCAGTGGATCGGGATCAGATTCTTTCGCTCAGACAGATCATCCGGACGAGCTTCTTTTTCAATAGGGCTTCTGCAAAATACGGCTTCGATCTTTCTCTTTTCGATTCCCAGTTGAAGCAGTTACTGTCGGGAGGTTTTGAGGACCAAATCCAAAAGGACTGGAAGCTTAACACGCGATACAATTTCAATTCCGTGATGACTTTGAGAATCCTCGGCAGTACCGGCAACCGAATCTCTGGTTCGGATTTTCTGGAAAACAGGAACTACACCATCGAGCAGTCGACAATTGGACCCGAACTGGCTTGGCAACCAACGCCTTTTTTTAGGACTACCGGCACCTATTCTTTTACAGGAAAAGAAAATACGCAAAATCTGGAGTACAAGGAAACTGCGCAGGTGCATCAACTCGGCATGGATGTCCGCTTTGCCAAAGCCATCAAAACCACCCTTACTGGCAATATGAAGTTTATCCAAATCGACTATAATGGTGAGGTGAACTCTCCAGTCGGGTATGAAATGCTGCAGGCGCTTACTCCCGGAACCAATCTGACTTGGTCGCTTAGCTGGCTTCAAAGGATAGGCGAGGGGCTACAGCTCAATTTGGTCTACGAAGGCCGAAACTCCGAAGGCCTGGAACGCATCGTCCATGTGGGGCGAATGCAAGTCTCCGCGCTGTTTTGATAAAAAAATGTAACTTTGCTCGCTGTAGATAGTTGTCATACTAACTATTAAACTGCTAATCAAATGAGTAAAAGTATCCTCGTCACAGGAGGCACCAAAGGCATCGGAAGAGCGATCATCGAGCGCTTTGCCAAGGAGGGTTTTGACATCTTTACCTGTGCCCGCAGTGAAAAGGATCTGACTTCATTAAAAGCTCATTTGGAAGAAAATCATCCGGGAATCAACGTGCTTGCGATGCCTGCGGACCTTTCAAAAAAAGAGGAAGTTTTGCGGTTTTCTGAAGCAGTAAAGGCAAATGGGATTCCTGAGGTATTGGTGAACAATACCGGGATTTTCCTTCCCGGAGCTTTGCACAGCGAACCTGAAGGGAACTTTGAGTTCATCATGCATACCAATCTTTTCTCCGCCTATTACCTTACGAGAGCTTTTACCGCAGAAATGATCCATCGCAGATCCGGACACATTTTCAGTATGGGATCTATTGCCGGACTGACAGCTTATCCTAATGGAGGCAGCTATGCCGTTTCCAAATGGGCTATGCTGGGGATGACCAAATGTCTCCGGGAGGAATTAAAACCACATCAAATCAAAGTTACCTCGATTTTGCCTGGAGCTACTTTTACGGATAGCTGGGCTGGTGCCGGACTTCCGGTGGAGCGATTTGTACGGGCGGCCGATGTGGCCGAAAGCGTGTGGGGCGCTTACAACCTTTCCCCTCAAACTGTTGTTGAAGAAGTAATTATCCGCCCCCAACTTGGAGATATATAAACTATGGAGTCACTGATCAAATCCCTCGATTCCCTCTACTGCGATAGCCTTACCAGCTATTCCCGGAGAAAAACCATCCCGGTAAGAGTTGGGGATGTCCTCATTGGAGGAGACAATCACATCGTGGTGCAGTCCATGACAACCGTGGACACCATGGACACCATGGGCTCTGTGGAGCAAAGTATCCGAATGATCGAGTCAGGTTGTGAACTGGTCCGAATCACCGCTCCCAGTATCAAGGAGGCAGAAAACCTAAGAAAAATCAAGGCTGAACTGCGCAAAAGAGGGTATAGGACACCGCTGGTTGCGGATATCCATTTCACCCCAAATGCTGCAGAACTTGCCGCCAGGATCGTAGAAAAAGTCCGAATCAATCCCGGGAACTACGCCGATAAAAAGAAATTTGAAGTTATCGACTATACCGATGCCAGCTATGCCGAGGAGTTGGATCGAATTCGAGAGCGGTTTTTGCCGTTGGTGAAAATCTGCAAAGAGAATGGCACTGCAATGCGCATCGGCACCAATCACGGTTCGCTTTCTGACAGGATTATGAGTCGCTATGGCGATACCCCACTCGGAATGGTGGAATCTGCGCTGGAGTTTTTGAGGATTTGTGAGGATGAAAATTACTATGACATCGTGATTTCCATGAAGTCCTCCAATACCCAGGTGATGGTGCAGGCTTACCGGCTTTTGGTACAAAAGCTGAATCAGGGCGGATTCAAACCTTACCCACTTCACCTTGGAGTGACTGAGGCAGGGGAAGCTGAAGATGGCCGAATCAAGTCCGCAGTCGGTATCGGAACATTGTTGGAAGACGGATTGGGAGATACCGTTCGGGTGTCTTTGACAGAAGATCCGGAGTTTGAAGCTCCTGTCGCCAAGGCCTTGATTGACCGATATACCGGCAGGTCAAGTCATGCTTCGATTCCTGAAATCCAGCATTATCCGATCACTCCATTTGAATACAACAAGCGGCACGTGGCGGAGATATACAATTTTGGCGGACACAATGTGCCTCGGGTGATTACCGATATTTCCAAAATTGAGAAAGTGACCGATCGGGAAATGAAAGCTGTTGGTCATTTTTACCTACCCGAACTGGATAAGTGGAAGATGAACGATCAGGGCTGTGACTTTGTCTATTCGGGTTCCAATCCGATTCAATTCATGCTTCCAAACGGAATGAAGGAAATTCAGAATCTGGACGTTTGGAAATTGGCACCTGATCAGGTAAACAAGTTCCCGCTTTTCACCTGGGATGAGTTTAAGCAAGCTGAGCGTTTTCATCCAGAGTTGAATTTCCTGGAGATTTTCGATGAAGAAATCGAATCGGCCATACCTTTGGTTTCAGATAGAAAAGACACCGTTTTGATTCTCAAAACCGACAACACCCATTCACTTCCCGCTTTAAGACGGGCTTTTGTCTCTCTGCTTGAAGCAAAATGTGATGTGCCGGTGGTTGTGAAAGTAAGTTACCCCGATCAATCGGCTGACTTGACGACACTCTATGCGGCTACTGATGGAGGAGGATTGTTGATTGACGGATTGGGCGACGGGATTTTGATTTCTTTGGAAAAAGAGGGAGAGCATACCCGCCAGGAAGTGTTGGAACAGATCAAGCTGCACAATTCTGTGAGCTTTGGTGTGTTGCAGGCTGCCCGAACCCGAATGTCCAAAACGGAATATATTTCCTGTCCTTCCTGTGGTCGGACCTTATTCGATCTGCAGGAAACAACCGCGATGATCCGAAAGCGAACCGATCACCTGAAAGGTGTGAAAATCGGCATCATGGGTTGCATTGTGAATGGTCCGGGCGAAATGGCGGATGCGGATTATGGCTATGTAGGTTCGGGAAAAGGAAAAATCACACTCTACAAAGGCAAGGAAGTGATGAAAAAATCCGTTCCATCTGAGAAAGCAGTGGATGAGTTGATCAATATCATCAAAGAGGATGGGATGTGGAATGAGCCGGAGACAATTTGAATTCAAGAATCAAGACTTTAGAACCAAGAACCAAGACGTCCTATTGATAAAGTAAAAGGAAAATCACCTCACTTTTACACTCATCCAGCTTGCTTCCATGAGCTTTGTCTGGCCCATCATTGCAACACCAGATTGCTTTATGATATTGCTGCTGATTCTCTGATTTTTGATGATGTATTTTATTTGTTTCTTATAAAGTCCGCCGGCAAAAAACTGGACATGTTCTATACTTGTCAATGCAAATATTCCATCTGCTATGCCAAGGAGTTTGATACCTGCGCCTCCACATTGTGCCATGGATTCTACGAGTATCATTCCGGGTATAAATCCTGATTCAGGAAAACTGCCCTTTAACCACTCATCTTTTTTTGAGAAAATCTTTGTTCCAATAATCTCCTCCTCGGTTGATAACAAGATTTTATCAACAAATAGAAAGGGATCTCTATGGGGCAGTAATTTAGAAATTTCAGATTGTTGGATGTTCATAACCCAATTCAAGAATATTTAAATGTGGATATCTTTGAATATAGGATATTTAGCCTTCAACCCAAGCAACCAAATTGTCGAAGTGTTTAAAAAATCATTGTAAAGAGAGCATCAGGACTTTGATGTTTTTCTTGAACCAAATCAATATTCAACCAGTTGAAACATTATCAAATCCAGCAATCATGTCAGATAAAAATAAAGTCCAGGAATTCTTCAAGTTGGGTGAGGTGGGAAATTACTTTATACGGGTGTTTCAAAAACCTGACCCCAATAAACCGACCAATTTCAATTTAAGGATGATGCACGGGATCAATAAGATCTCGATCATTATGTTCCTTATTGCCATCGTAATTTGGACGATCAAAAGGCTG
>DATIAI010000312.1:0-3358 GCA_035458065.1 Algoriphagus sp.
CCAATTTCACATTTTCAAACTTCAATAACTGAGTCAAATCACTTTACACTTACAACTTTATCCATAAAGGCCCTGATTTTTTCAATGATTTCTTCTCCATACTCTTCCAAAGCAAAATGTCCTGTATCATAAATATTGTAATCAATAGTTGCAAGATCTTTCTTAAAAGCTTCTGCACCGCTCTCAGGAAAATATTCATCATTTTTCCCCCATACTATTAACATCGGGGGTTGGTGTTTTCTCAGATACCCCTGCCATTCAGGGTATAGTTTAAGATTGTTTTGGTAATCAAACCATAAATCTATATTTACTTTATGTGCATTGGGTCTGTTCATTCTTAGGAAATCCAAATGCCAGGTATCAGGATTCACGAGTTCTGGATTTCTTGTTCCATGGGTGTATTGCCATTTGAGCCCCTCTAAGGTAAATGCAGACAATAAAGCGTTCTCTGTATTTTCATTTCTATTAGCCCATAAAGCCCTGATCGGTTCCCAGCCTTTTCCGAGTCCTTCTTCGTAGGCATTTCCATTTTGGTTGATTATCGCAATTACTCTTTCCGGATGCTTGGCAGCAATCCTGAATCCAATCGGAGCACCATAATCCTGCATCATGATAGCATACGATCTGATTTCTTTTTTTTCCAAGAAAGCATCGATGGTGTTTGCAATGTTGTCAAAAGTATATTCATACTCATTGGGAGAAGGGAAATCGCTGTCTCCATAACCGGGATAATCAGGAGCAATAAGATGGTATTCCTCTGCAAGCTGGTTTAATACTTTTCTGTACTGATGGGAAGATGAGGGGTAGCCATGTAATAAAACAAGGGTAGGCTTATTGATATTGCCCACCTCACGATAGGCTATTTTTACGCCATCTATCTCCAGTTTTTTGTATTCTATCTTTTCCATTTTCAAATAAGTTGGTTTGGCCTATTACATAGGCCTATAAGTTCAAAATCTCGTATTTTGAGTGGGTGCTATTTTTTGATTTTTGCTTGTGATGCTGGGTCATTATTTGACCAGGGTCGCTTCAAGTTCAACTTTCAGCGTTTCGAAAAGTCCTTTGACTTCCAGTACCGTAGTGGTTTGCTGAATACCATGCTTAGTTATCCATTTTTGAAAGACATCAAAGCAGGTTAAAAGCTCCTCAGTCGAGGTGGTATAGACATTAAGCCTTACAATATTTGCTGGGTCGTAACCTGATTCGTTTATTACCTTTTCCAAGTTCTGAATGGCCTCGCTTAATTGGGTTTTCATGTCAGCCTTGCTAGACTCTCCTTCATCATTTATAGCCGTCTGCCCAGAGATGTAGAGCGTACTTGCCGCATGTTTTACTTCCACAGCCTGTACATAACTGCGTTGATTCTGCCATTCCCAAGGGTTTATGATTTTCTTTTCCATTTGATTTTTTGTTTGTGCCTGACAATAGGTAATTGCAAAGACCACTAGACCTATAACTAGATTTAGTTTTTTCATTGATTTGCTGTTCTGTTTGATCTATGCAAAGTTGCGGATCAAGGACAGGAATGACCTGTGAGGTATGTCACTATTTTAAAATGCCGACCGATACTGCTCAAAAAAATAGAAACAGACTGTTTTAGGAGTGAAGTCTGCTCAATGTCTCTCTGGAAACACCCAGGTAAGCTGCAAGCTGGGTTTTGGATACTCTTTGAAGTAATGCAGGATACTTCTCAAGCAGGATTTCATATCGTTCTTTTGCATTCGTGCTCAGCAAAGACAATATGCGTTGTTGGGATCCAATAAAACCCAAATTGGATTTCTGGAGAAAGAAGCTTTGCATCTTTTGAACTCGAGCACAAAGCTCATGGTAACTTTCCAGTGGCAGACAAAAGACTTTGGTTTTTTCAAGACACTGCAAGGACATGGTAGCCTGTGTTTTTGTGAAGTAGGCATAAAAGTCACTCTCCCACCAATCTTCCATCGCAAAGGATATAATGTGCTGATTACCTGACTTATCAGTATAGAGTAATTTTAAAAGTCCCGATACCACATAATAAGCATGGCTTACCCTTTCTCCCTTTTGAAAAATGAATTGATTCTTTTTTAATTCTTTAATTTTAAAAAAGGATAGTACTAAGGTGAATTCCTCATCGGTCAGACTCACAATTTTTTCTATATGATTTCTTAATTCTTCTGACATTGCAGGAAATGGAAATGTGCGGATTATTTGAATATCATCTCATTAATTAAATAATAATTATTGCTATCAGTAGGCTTTGAAAATTTAAAGTCTTGGTTAGAAAAACCCGTTTTTAATTCATAGGAATTAGTTCCGGCGATTGGGTTGGGACCTTCTTTGAGGTAAACTTCTTCATTAGAGGTTCAGGTCTTTACTTACCCGGTTGTACTAATTCCAAATTTCATTCTTTTCAGTCAATATCACTGGTTTGTTGTCTGTCACCACAATGGTATGCTCGTGTTGTGCCATATATCCGCCTTTGTTTCCGACTAATGTCCATCCATCTTTCATGGTAACAGCATGACTTGAATGAGTCGATATAAATGTCTCAATAGCCACAACTGAGTTTTTCGTGAATCTTGTGAAATTATGTTGGTCTTTGAAATTTGTGATTCCAGCGGGTTCTTCATGCAAGCTCTTGCCTATCCCGTGACCAGCTAAGTTTTTAATAACCTTATAACCACGACTTTTGGCCTCGGTTTCTATCAGGTGTCCAATGTCTGATAATCTAACTCCTCCCTGGATGTTTGTTATTGCTTTTTTCAGGATTTCTTTGGATGCGTCGACCAGATTTTGATGGCCAAATTTATCTTCTCCAAGAACGAATGAGGCTCCATTGTCTGACCAAAAACCATCAAGCTCTGCCGATACATCAATGTTTATGAGTTCACCTTCTCTTAAAATTCTGCTTTTTGAGGGGATTCCGTGACAAAATTCTTTGTCCACGCTAATGCAAGTCCAGCCTGGAAATTTATAGGTCTTGTATGGAGCCGAATTTGCACCGAAATCCTGTAGTATTTCTGCTCCGAAGTCGTCAAGTTGTTTGGTTGAAATACCTGGTCTTGCAAAGTTTTTCATTTCTTTTAGGGTATAAGCAACTACGTCACTCACCTTTTGCATTGCAAATAGTTCTGATTCTTTTGTTATTGACATAATATTTTATTTGAGTCGCATTTTGAGATTGATTGCTGACATTCGATGACCAACATTGCTGTAATTTCCTTTAGGTAAAGGAAAAGTCCTGCTTATTAAGGTTACAACAGGATAAAAACGAGTAAAATGATGTTTGTTGTGTTTTTTTACAATCGATTATAACAACAGTTGAAATTATTTTCAAGTTGGGATAGTGAATTTTCATGTAGGCATTATAGCCGCTAAG
>DATIAI010000313.1:0-6157 GCA_035458065.1 Algoriphagus sp.
ACCAATTCCAAAGTGATGCCGAGGAAGTTCTGATAAATATCGAACCCGAGAATCCGATAGAAGGTCTCAATCTTACAGTTCCAAAAATCGGAGATAAAAAGAAGTTGATTGAGCTTTCGTTAAAAAACGCACTGTATTACAAAAAAGAAAAAGCCCTTCTTCAAGGACTCAACCAGGATAAAAAGGACCGTGTAATCCGGCAGTTACAGCAGGATCTAAGCCTGCCGGAAATCCCTGATCACATCGAATGCTTTGACAATTCCAACATTCAGGGCACCAGTCCGGTGGCTAGTATGGTTTGCTTTTTGGGAGGAAAACCGGCCGTCAAAGAGTATCGACATTTCCACATCAAGACTGTTGAGGGACCAAATGATTTTGCAAGCATGAAAGAAATCGTTTCAAGACGGTATAAGAGACTGATGGAAGAGGAAAAACCATTTCCAAAGCTGGTGGTGATCGATGGGGGAAAAGGACAGCTTTCCTCAGCGGTAGAAGCGCTGCAGGAATTGGGTCTTTATGGTAAGATGCCGATCATTGGGATTGCAAAACGATTGGAAGAGATTTACTTTCCTGGAGACTCCTATCCCATTCACATTGATAAAAAATCAGAAAGCCTAAAATTACTCCAGCAAATCCGGGATGAAGCACACCGTTTTGCAATAACTTTTCACCGCAATGTAAGAAGTAAAAATGCCTTTGGAACCCAATTGACTGGCATTCCCGGAATTGGGGATAATACTGCCGATAAACTCCTTAAGCATTTCAAATCCTTCAAAAAAATAAAATCGGCCAATGAAGCCGAATTGACAGAAGTGATCGGAAGCAGCAGAGCAAAAGCACTTTTGGAATGGATGGAAAAAAATAAAGGGGCCTGAGCCCCTTTTATTTTTACCACTCCCAAAGGGAGTTTTCAAATTCAAGCAATTTGTATTCAAATGCCAGCGAATTCAGATAAGCCTGCATTTCTGGACTCGGATGTTCCGCATCCACCAAATCCGCAATCAATGCATCATCTGGATTGGTAAATCTTCGAACTACCGACCTAAACAGTCTGGATTCAAAAGCCTCATCGTAGGTCAGACTTTTTGAAATGTTCTGGAAATTAATCCATCTGGCTGTAGGATGATTTTTGAAATAGTTGACAAAGTCCTTGTACCGAATGAATGCGACCGACTTTTGACCTGCATTTGCGTTGGTCTGAGAGGGCATTACCAGTTCGATGTATTTGATATCAAAGACAAGGTCTGAGTGATGTCGGTCAAAAACAAAGTCTTCCTTGAAATCGAGGTAATACAACTGCTTTGAGAAAATAGAATCACCATTTGCAGAAATCCAGAAGTTGTCTTGGAATTCAGCTATTGAAAGCGGTTTGGTAAAGTCTGCATCAGCAAATACTTCCAAGGCATTCTCATCCACCACTGCTTTGTATATGTGATTGATTATCCCGTTGGCTTTGTTGTCCCCTTGACCATAGAGCGAAAGGTTGTATTTTTCCCTAAGGTCGATTCTTCTCCAAACTGAGATTTGATACATCTTATCATCATCCCGAATCCGCTTCGCAGAATAGATAGTATCCATTGAAAACTGGCGGTCACCAAATCCAGAAGGGGTGACACTTGTGGCTACTTGGGCATTGGAACTTAAAGGAACCAACCCTACAGCTACCAAAAGAGCCAGGAAGATGTGTTGCACAAATCGTTTCATAATTTCTTGAATTTAATCGGATTACCTATTTAACGGCAATACGTTTGATTTCTCTAAGTTCAGAGTTGACCTTATTGCCTCTGAAGTTGGTTCTAGTCACTTGAGTAACACGGACTACAATGTCATCACCTGGTCTTGCACTTTCCAGTAGCGAGCGCATGCTTCCACCAATCGGAACAGTCTGGCGAGGCACTTCGCTTCTGAGTAGAACCAATTCCCCTCCTGTTACCTCAAAGTTGGAATCTTTTGACATGGTACGGGCAAAGGTTGGCTCTGGCACAGCAACTACTTTCATGCTATTCAAGGTATTCAGTGCTTGGGCTTGGCTCATATCTAGTTCGCTACCATTTGCTCCGACAACTCTGATCGTCGGTGCCGGAACCGGCTTGATATCAAACGCAACATCACCAATTTTATTTCCACCACTACTAACTCCAATTGTTACTTTTCCTGAAGCACCTGGGATTACTGTAACCTGACCTGGTTTGCTGCCTTTGATGGATTGACCATTGCTGATAGCAAATTCAGGAGAGTAGGTATTTCCCAAAGCCGGAACTTCAATCAACAATTCGTTAGCGCAATCCGCATAAAGTTGCTGAACCACTTCAGAAGAAACTTTGATGATTGGCTGGGCGACGAAATATTCGTATTCAACCGGGATCACCATATCTTCCCCACCTACATTAGTAACGATTTCGCCTTTGAGCAATTGTCTTGAAAGGCCCTTGTCATCGTAACTTCCTGCAGGAGGAACTGTAAATTCAATTTTACCAAATCCATTTTCTACCTGGACTGCCCGACCACCCAATGTCATAGAAGGTGCAGCAGAAGAGGAAGCAGATGCTATAAACATGTCACCTTGGAATTTGGTACCTGCAGCAACCACATTAGAAACAGCTGCGATTTTACCTTCTAGAATATCTGCTTTGAAGTAGAAAGAACCAATTGATCTGGTAATTTCACTCAAAGCCTCACTTTCAATATTCAAGACTTCATTTTGGTATTGAGAAATCAATGCCAAAACAGCTCCAACAGGAGATTTTACAAAGTTCAGATTTACAAAACTCTTTGTTCTGGCTTCTCTGTCGTTAGCAAATAGCTCGATATCTTTTGCATCTCTTGCAATCGGCTGGAAAGTCAGACCCGTAATACCAATACCGTTTAGAATACCTGAAATCTGAGTTGGGTAGGCATTCAGCTTTTCTTTTAGTTCCTCTCCTTTGCCACTGTTTGCGAACAAATTACCTGGAACCTCTGTGTTTTTCAATGCAGCATTTACAAAGTTACCTTCCTCATTTTTTGCATTTGCCTGAGTGATCAATTGACCTTTAAGGTCTTCCAGGTAGGCAAAAATTTCGGAAGTTGCTGTTCTAACTTGCTGTGAAGCGGCAACTTTAGGCACATCACGAGGGTTATTTCCCTGCTCTTCAACAGTACTTTTGATTGAACTTACGGTAAACTCATTTTTGGAAATATAATTTCTAGAAGTTCGCTCCATCCCATCGTTGATGAGGACGAACTTCTGGAGAATCTGGTTACTTACTTGGAGGGCCAATAGGGCCGTCAATACCAAGTACATCATCCCGATCATCCTCTGTCTAGGTGTCTCTTTAGCTCCTGCCATCTTTCTAGCTTTCTGTTATTTAGATGTGTGGGAATAGATTAACCTTTCATGGCGGAAAGCATTCCACCATAAATTTTGTTGAGTGAGCTTACGTTTTGATTCAACTTGGCCAGTTCATTTTTAAATGCTTCGGTTTCTTTGCCTGCTTCGCTTAATCCTTGCATGGCAGCAGTCATGTTGCTGTAGAACTTGTTCAAAGTCTTCACATGGCTGTTGGCATCCTGCAATTCCATCTCATAAACCGCATTCAAAGCAGTCAGGTTTTTGGTCACATTGACTACTTGTGTATGATAAGCCTTTGCATCTTGAGATGCAGCGGACATTTCAGTCAGAGCAGCAGCCGTTTTGCTATAAGAAACATTCATGTCCACCAAAGTTTTGGCAGCAGATTTCACGTTGGTAGCATATTCGTTTGTTGCAACAGCCGCATCGGAGAGATTCCCCATTTTTTCAGCGGAAGTTGCAAGATTTTGCATTCCTTTTCCAAGGCTGTCAATCAACTCAGGGCCGATTTTGGCTTTTGAAAGCATCTCATCCAATTTTCCCGAAATGTCATCACCTTTAGATTTTTTTGGAGCACCATCAGCTAGCTCGGGATAGATTTTACTCCAATCCATTTCCTCTTGTCTTGGTTCAAATGATGAAAGGAAGAAAATTATTGCCTCTGTGGTCAAGCCCACCCCGATCATAATATTGGCAAATTGCCAATCGAGGATTTTGAACATCGCACCAAGGATTACGACAGCCGCACCAATACCATAAATTTTTGGCATTATGTTGCTGTAGAATTTAGCTTTAAAGGAATTGCTGTTGCTAGCCATTTGTAAATTGTAAATTAAGGTTAAGGTTTTTTCTTTTTGAGGGTGGATTATCTTCTTGTTCTTTTACTGGATTTCACATCCATTGATCCTGATCTTCCCATAAAGGTCATTGCAGTACGAAAACCGATATGTGCCTGGGTGACATCCTGATATTCATAAGTTCTGGTGGAAGTCTCTAAGTAGTGTGCAATATCTTTCCAACTTCCGCCTCTTACGATTTTTCTTGGCTCATTTGGATCATCATAAACCGGATCCAAATCCCAAGTATCAACTCGTGAGGTAGCCTTGTAAGCATCCAATACCCACTCCGCAACGTTACCGGACATATTATAAAGTCCAAAGCCATTTGGGGCAAACACATCAACAGGAGCTGTGTACGCGAATCCATCATCGATGTAGTTACCTCTTCCTGGTTTAAAATTCGCCATTAAGCAACCTCTTTTGTTTTTCAGGTAAGGTCCGCCCCAAGGATACTTGGCGACATCTTTTCCTCCTTTGGCGGCATATTCCCACTCAGCCTCAGAAGGAAGCCTGAAAGAAGGAATGTCAAAATCCGATTCATCATTTGCCCTCATGTGGTAGGTTCTCCACTCACAATACTTTTGAGCTTGATCCCATGAAATACCAACAACCGGATAATCATCAAAAGCCGGATGATCAAAGTAGAATTCCATCAAAGGGTCACCGTAGTGGTATGAAAAACTTGTAGACCAAACTGTTGTATCTGGTCTGAGTTCATCATAATTGAATGTTGGTGGATCCTTTAGAGTAGTTGGAGTACCGGTAGCCAGTTCTCCATTTTTCACTGCTTCCAAAAACTGTCTGTATTTGTTGTTGGACACTTCATACTTGTCCATAAAAAATTCAGAAATAGTTATCTGCTTGTTCATTGCAGACTGTGTGTAGGCAATATCCTCGTCAGATTGTCCCATCCAAAAAGTCCCAGCTTTAACTGGCACCATATCTATGGGTAGATTTTGCTGCCAGCTGGCTCGTTTTGTAACCCCGGTCACCTCGCCACGTCTGTTCGCCTTATCACTTGCTGAACCCTTTTTATTAAAAAGCCCGCATCCCGGTAAGAGAGTTGCTATGGCCAGGCCCAAAGTGATAGGCACTAAGCGGAGTTTCATTTTTTTATACATAAATGACGTTTTTGAAATCATCAATTTTTTGCCCAATCTAAAACCTTCTTGGATATCGAAATTTAGCGGAATTAGGCGCAATAATGCAAATAACCTGCCAATTTTAAACCTATTTGTAAACCAAACGTAACAGGCCTTCAAAATTGTTACCGCTTGAATTCAAATGATTTAAAACCTAAATCTCGGGGTTCGTTGAATTACCCGCTCCACTTCCCTACTTGATGTGGGAAGAACATACCTTAACATCAATTCATGACTGGTTGGTGATTTTGCCTCCAGTCCACCTGTCACTAAGTCAAATGCATAGCCCAATTTCAAGGAATTATCCCTTAGCAGGCTATATCCCAAAATCAAGGAAACGGATTCTTCTCCCCGATAGGCAATTCCACCATTAATTTTATTCTGATGTGTTGCCATAACGCTCACATCGTAGGAAAAATTATTGAATGAAACTGTTTTTATGAGGAGACTGGGTTCAATCCTCAATTGACCAATAGGACGAATTCTATATCCAAAAAGAAAATAGGAATGATTTTCCAATTGGTTGGCATAAGACGCATCTCCAAAATCAAATGAGGGTTGATTTAGGTGCTTTGAACTCAAACCCAAGTAATAATTGCCTCTGTCATATAAAATCCCCGCTCCAAAATCCAATGCCATTTGGCTTTCCTTGCCGGATTGAGGCAAATTAGGCTCAGGATTGACTACGACAATTTCCCCATAATCGAGAGAACTGGAATATATTCCAAAATATCCTCCTAGGCTTAAAGTGGCGCGGTTGATTTTTTTATGATAACTGCCTTTCAGGTTTATTTCAAGATTTCCAGTTGCCCCGATTTGGTCATTTACAATAGATAAACCGTATC
>DATIAI010000314.1:0-2714 GCA_035458065.1 Algoriphagus sp.
GGATTATGAAGGAGATGAAAACTTTGTCCAGGCTGATGGAGAAACCACCATTTCAGCAATTTCCGCAATGTGGGATTCCATTACTCCCGGGGCAATTGTACTTTCTATAGCCTCATTGCTTATTCTGATTTTATGGGATAAAGTGCTGACCAAAAAGCATCAGATTTTCAAACTTATTCCAGGTCCATTGGTGGCAGTGATCTTGGGTTTGGTTTTCCAAAGCCTGATTCCAACCGGTTCCTATCTCTACATTGAAGGATCGCATTTGGTCAATGTGCCCATTCCGGAAAACATCAACATGTTTATCGGTCAGTTTACATTGCCGAATTTCGGGGCGATCACCAATTTGGATGTTTGGACCGTGGCTTTCACACTTGCGATTGTTGCAAGTTTGGAAACTCTGCTTTCAGTGGAAGCAGCTGATAAACTCGATCCGGAAAAGCGAGTGACTCCTACTAACCGGGAATTGTTTGCTCAGGGAGCAGGAAATATTCTGTCAGGCATGATCGGTGGAATTCCTGTCACTCAAGTGATTGTTAGATCTTCTGCGAATGTGATGTCTGGCGGAAAAACCAAGTTGTCCACAATTTTCCACGGGCTATTCCTTCTTCTGGCGGTTATCCTCATTCCGGGCTTACTAAACAAAATTCCATTAGCGGTTTTGGCGGCAGTTCTATTAATGGTCGGGTTCAAACTCGCTAATCCTTCGCTTTTCAAATCCATGTTCCGATTGGGCAAGTCCCAGTTTTTGCCTTTTATCGTAACAATAATCGGGGTGGTTTTCACAGATATCCTGGTGGGAATTTCGATGGGAATGGTCGTTTCGGTCATCTTCATTCTAATCGAGAATTACAAAAACTCGCATTTCCTGAATATTGTCAAGGATTCACAGGTGGAAAACCACATCTACATGACTTTGGCGGAAGAATTATCCTTCCTAAACAAAGGTGCCATACTTCGGGAACTTAGCAACCTGCCTGAGGGGACTTTTCTCGAGTTGGATGTGCGAAAAACAATCCGAATTAATTACGACGTAATAGAAATTTTGGAAGACTTTACTTCCAAAGCAAAAGAGCGGAACATCCGCATCAAACTGATCTCAAACAAAGGGAGTGTTGAAAATCCGGAAAGCTATAGTGAATTTTTCGGATGGAACGCTCCTGTTGCTTCACACTAAACGCATCATAAAATGAATGACTTATTTTACAATCAACTTCTTGAAAACAACAAAAATTGGGTAGCCAATAAGCTTTCCGTGGATCCGGAATATTTTCAAAAACTGGCCAACGGGCAACAACCACCTTTGCTTTGGATCGGATGTGCTGACAGCCGCGTTCCTGCAAATGAAATCATCGGTGCTCAGCCGGGAGAGGTATTTGTCCACCGCAACATTGCCAATATGGTCGTGCATTCCGACATGAATATGCTGAGTGTGCTCGACTATGCCGTGAATGTGCTCAAGGTGAAGCATATCATTGTATGTGGCCACTACGGCTGCGGCGGGGTCAAAGCAGCGATGGGTTCAGATGCCATTGGATTGATAGACAACTGGATTCGACATATCAAGGACGTGTATCGATTCCATCACAAAGAATTGAACGGGATTGAAGATGAAACCGAACGCTTCAACCGATTCGTGGAACTCAACGTGACCGAGCAGGTTCATGACTTGGCCAAAACCTCCATCGTGCAAAATGCATGGAGAAATAAGCAGGAACTTTCGATCCATGGGTGGGTTTATGGCGTGGGCTCCGGAGTCATCAAGGATCTTGGAGTGAACATTGAATCCAATGAAACCTTGGATAAAGTGTACCAGCTGAACATCAAATAGAGTATTCGTCCACGAAGAACAGACGACTTTTCAAAAAGCTCCGGAACCCATGGGTAACTGGAGCTTTTTTATTTAGAGCCTAACAGCAAGACGATTTCTTGAGGAGATTTTGAGGCTAGGGTAGGAGCTTTTCTTGTAGGTGAACGGAGTCATCCCGGTAACTTTTTTAAAATGCCGGTAAAAGTTGCTGACATTCTGAAATCCACATTCCGAGGAAAGTACTTCCAAAGGGAGTTTATCCTCGAGGATACGTTTGCAGACGTTAGAAATCCGGACCTCGATCAAAAACTCAAAGAAGGATTTATTGGTCATTTTCTTGAAATACCTGCAAAAACTGGTGATGCTCAGATTGGAAAGCGAGGCCATTTCTTCCAGGCTGATGTTTTTGTGATAATTACCCATGACATAGGAGTAGATCTTTTCCAGACGCTCCATTTCCGAAGCTTTATTGAGGTGGCTAAAGGAATATCCGGGTGAAATAGTCTCGATTTCCTGACTTTCCGCCAAGATATTGAGGATTTGTAGCAGAAGGATCAATCGGTCCAGTTGCGAAGCTTTGAGCAGGGATTGCAACAGCTCGCTGACCTTTTCTTTGGTCTTTCCGGTGATTTTCAGTCCTTTTTTAGCCTTTTCAAAAAGCATCGGGATCAGTTTGGCCTCGGGGAGTTCGAGAAAGTTTTTCCCCAGGCAAGTGGGAGAAAAGTGCAGCACCACGGCCTCAACCTGGTGATCCGGATTGCCTTGAAAATACTCCTGACTACAACGCCAAGCATGCGGAAGATTTTCTCCCAACAGTATCAAGTCACCATCCGAAAACCCACTCACCGTCTCGCCGATGTACTGGATACCTCGGCCTTTGATGATGAAATGAAGCTCCAGTTCG
>DATIAI010000315.1:0-2536 GCA_035458065.1 Algoriphagus sp.
TTTTGGATGTCCCATTTCTTCGAGGTAATCATAGATAGACTCAAAAGACCCCATGTCTGACCATTGGAAAAGTGAGGGAACAACTTTGATTTTTTTTTGTCCGCTCCATTACTGCATAATCCACAGAAATAGAGGGGATCTTCATAGACAAATCGTAATCCAGTTTGCCTGAATCTGAATTATCAAACGCTTTTTTTGAAGCATAATATACTTCAGGTTCAAAAGCTAAAAGTTCTTCCAAATAAACTCCAGCTTTAAAGCAAAACATTCCCGAATTCCAGTAAAAGTTTCCCTTTTCCAAAAAACTCTGGGCTGTAATTAGATCTGGTTTTTCTCTAAAACTCTTGACATTTTCCCCATCAGATTCAATATATCCATATCCAGTTTCAGGCTTTGTTGGTTTCAATCCAAAAGTCACTATAAATCCTTCGTCTGCAAGTTGCATCGCTCTTGAAACTGCAGATGCATAAAGTTCTTCTGCCTGAATCAGGTGATCGGATGGGCTTACAAACAAAATATCTTCCGGATCTGCTTTAAAAGCTGCAAATGCAATTGCTGCTGCAGTGTTTCTTGGGCAAGCTTCAATTATTTCGATATAATTCGTGATTTCGGCATTATCCAGGTCCTTACGGGAAAGCTCATAATTATCGCAATTGCCAACCACGATCACTTCATTACAAAATTCCTTATTCCTTAAAGCAGTTTTTTGGAAAAGGGTGAATCCTTCAAATATGGGAAGGTATTGCTTTGGTCTGGACTTCCTGGACAATGGCCAAAGTCTAGAACCCACGCCACCTGAAAGAATTACATTGATTTTTTTCATTTTTTGAAAATTTTGTTAATTAAAAAATATTTTAGTAAACAGGCCTTCAAGGAGAATAAGGCTTTGTCATGCAAATTAAATTCCCTACCCACTGTAAAATCAAATCTTAAAAATATCGGCTCAATTACAAATCCTTTTACTATTTGATTTTTCAGAGACTGGCCACAGCTTCGCCCTTTCAGTCCCATCTGCGAAATTAGCCGGAAGTCTACAGGAAATTGAGGCAAACGATAAACACTCAAAATCTCTTAAAGTTCTTACGGTCTAAATTCCTTGGTCTTAGCAGGTTTAGAATCCATCAGGAAGTTTTTAAGCTTCCATTATTTTGGGTTTAGGGTAAAAAAATAGCCCCAGAATGGATAATTGAGGCATTTTTCTATTTTCATCTCGCCACAAAGGTAATCAAATGAGCAATTTTTGTACTCATTTCTTACCCCAATTTTCATCCTATTTTTTATCGATTTTTTAATATTGAGGAAAATGTCTTTTATCACGGGAAATAATCCATGAAGTAAAATTAGAAAACTCTTAGACCTCTAATTTTCTCCAGATATTTTCCAAATCGGAAACCGAATGTAATACCCATAGTTGGGTATGGCCAAAATGTTCCAAAAACAGACCTTCATTTTGGTTGTTTTTCCAGAAGTTGGTTTCAAGATTATTTTTGTGGCTAACGTAGGGTGATATTCTTTCTTGACTTAAAGCAAAGGTTTTGCCATAGTCGTAAATTCTCTGAAAAGTACACAGAGGTTTTTGGTTCAGGAAAAAATCATATCGACTACAAGGAACTGTTTCAAAAGTTTTTACACATCGTTCAACCTCCAAACTTTCATCCTCAATTTTGAATTTGGCCACAACTGTCGGGGCAAGTCGCTCTTTTAAAATTAGATTAGGCTCATCAATTTCACCCAAGCCTACACACAATTCCCCAGTAGAAATTTGATCGCTTTCCAGTTTGTACCTGAGGTCCCGAAGCATAGTAATTGGATCAAAAAGTACCGCTTTTCCACTGTAGCGATAAGAAACATCAAATCCATCTATTTTTCTAGCCTTTGATTTTTGGCCAGCGAGAACCTTATTGAAAAAACTAAATATACTCATGGTAAATTTATCGAAAATTAAATGCCAATCTTCTATTTCTTGTTTTCAACTAGAAATATTTTTGACAGGAATAGAATAAACTAAAACAAATTAAAAAACTCATTCTTTGAGCAAAAATTTGCCTAGGGAATGATTTTCAAAATGAAAACAAAGTATTTTTCCCAGTTTATTTCGAGGAAAAATTCAGTTTTTCATTGCTTTTGACTAAGTAGTAAAGTTAGTGAGAAAAATCAGATTTTGGAACAAAATTGAATTTTGTTGACAATTTATTAATCAAAATGAAGATAAAACTTAAATTTGATAATTAAATGAAGCATATTTTTGCAAATTATAAATTAGTGTTTTCCCGTAATTCACTAAGAAATAACACAATAAGGTAAATTATATACTACATCACATGCTGTTTTCTAGATTAACATATTAAGACAATTATTTAGATATTGATTCCTCTTTATATATTATAATTCAAAAACCCGGGCAAGACTTCCGGACCGGTTTTTGTAAAAATTGATTCAAGATTTACATGACAGTTTGCAAAAACTTTTCGCTGGTAAATTTGCTTAGCCGAAGGGATCCCCTATATTTTTCTAGGCTTTGAGCTGAAGCACGCTT
>DATIAI010000316.1:0-6463 GCA_035458065.1 Algoriphagus sp.
TATATCGGATTGGGCATTCCGAGAATCGTCGAGGCATTCGAGACCCCACTGCCTTGGTTTGATTGGCTTGCAAAAACCGGCATGACGGGTTTGACTTTGGGTTCGGGTTTTAAAGGTGGTGAGGTAACACCTCTTTTTTTCACCGGAGCCACCTTGGGAAATGCGCTTTCAGCTTGGATTCCCCTGCCATTGGCACTCATGGCAGGGATGGGATTTGTTGGGGTTTTTTCGGGGGCTACAAATACTCCCATCGCGTGTACTCTGATGGGAATGGAGCTGTTTGGATATATGGCAGGGATTTTCTTGGGTTTGGCTTGTCTGATTGCGTACTTTTTCAGTGGAAAAGGGAGCATTTACGCATCTCAAAATTTAGAAGCTAAATACCTTTGGCGAATTTAAAAAGGAGTACCTTTCAGGTTGTTTTTGGGATAAAAAATCACTTTAAACCAGTTCTTAAGGCAAAATAATGAAATTGAATTTCCAGTTTTTTTCCAATGCTGATCAAAATCTGCTCTTTGTAAAACGCCTGGTTTTGGTCTTGGAACATTCGATTCGATACCTGAGTTTTGGTACCTTCTTACTGTTTGTATACCAACTTGGCTATCCCACCGATCAGGGGAACATTCTCCTAACGTCTGGAATTTTCGATGTCCTGTTGTTTTTTCTTGGGCTTTTCATCATCCTAAGGTTCTTTTTTTCCAAGAAGTCTATCAAGGAAAAGCGGACGATTTTTGAACTGGTTCTGGCAGTATTTCTGTTGATTTCAGCATTTATCAGGTGGAAAGCGATTGGGGATATTTCGGATGAAGTACAAATTGTTTCGAGGAGATATTTTCTGGTCAATGTAGCTGTGACCATGATATTTATCCAAGAACTAGGGAAATTCAGCCTTTTGGTCAACAAGCTCAAAATCAGTCCTTCCCTAATATTTATCCTGAGCTTTTCATTTTTGATTTTTATTGGGACGGCACTTCTGCTATTGCCCCGATCCACCACCGCCGGCATCAGTTTGATTGATGCATTCTTTACAGCTACATCGGCGGTGTGCGTCACAGGTTTGGCTGTATTGGACACTTCGGTAGCTTTCACACCATTTGGGCAGGTCATCATCATGACCTTATTTCAGATAGGTGGGCTGGGAATGATGACTTTTACGACCTTTTTTGGGTTTTTCTTCAAAGGAAGCCTTTCCATTGAAAACAGCCTTTTTCTCAGAGACTATATCAATGAAAACAATGTGGGGGAAATCTCCTCGACACTCATCAAAATCATCATTTTTACTTTTTTGGTGGAGCTTTCTTCGGCGATCTTGATTTTCTTTTGGACTGATGATTCGTTGTTTTCCTCAGTGGGTCAAAAGTGGTTCTTTGCCAGTTTTCATGCCATATCCGCCTTTTGCAATGCAGGTTTTTCCACCTTAAGTTCGGGCTTGTACGAGCCGGGATTTCGAGAATTGTACAACATGCACCTGGTAGTGGCGATTACCATTATCCTTGGTGGAATTGGATTTCCGGTATTTATCAATTATTACAATTACTTCTTTAGGGTCATCAAAGGAGCTTTCCGCTCGAAACTGTTTGGAGAAAAATACAAGCATACTCCCAGGGTTTCAAACATCAACACCCGATTGGTCATGTATACTACCGGAGCCTTACTGGTAGTTGGGTTTTTTAGTTTCTGGTTTTTTGAGCAGAATTTTACCTTGAAAGGGCTTAGTCCATACGGGAAATTTGTAACTGCATTTTTTGGTTCGGTTACCCCCCGAACTGCCGGGTTCAATACCGTAGACATGGCCGCACTTTCGATTCCGACGATATTGATTTATCTGATATTGATGTGGATTGGTGCTTCTCCTGGGTCGACAGGTGGAGGTCTGAAAACGAGCACTTTTGCGGTAGCATTGCTCAATACCTGGAGTGTGGCATTAGGAAGGCAAAGAGTGGAAGTTTTTGGCCGACAAATTACCAGTGAGACTCTCAGAAAAGCCTTTGCAGTGATCGCTTTGTCTTTCTTGACCATTGGATTGGGAGTATTCCTGGTTACTTTATTCAATCCAGAATTGGAACTAATTGATGTGGCTTTTGAGATTTTCTCAGCATTTGCCACTGTGGGATTGAGTCTGGGAATCACGGCAAAACTTACCACGGCCAGCAAACTTGTAGTGGTAGTCGTCATGTTTTTGGGGAGAGTAGGTACCTTGACCATTTTGGTGGCGATCACCCGAAAAACAGCAGAACTGCGATATAAATATCCGGAAGAATCAGTCTTCATTACCTAACATTAAAAACTATGAAATCGAGCATGCCGCGAACATTACCTAAAGGAGTTTAGCACATGCGAGATTGCTCCCGATAGCCATGGGGATGGACTTAAAAAATCAAAATCAAATCGTATGAAATCGAGCATGACGAGTATGTCAACCACAGTGTTGAATATCCTTAGCGAGATTCCATATGGCCTTAAAAAATCAAATTAAAATCATATGAAATACATCATAGTAGGCATGGGAAATTTTGGCTCCTATCTCGCCAAACGGCTGACGGATCTCGGGCATGAAGTGGTGGGTGTGGACAACAGCGAAAGCAAAATCGACCAAATCAAGGATCATGTGACCTATGCGATGGTATTGAATGCCACTGACCAACACGCTGTTCACAGTTTGCCGATGAAAGATTGCGATGTAATCATTATTGCCATTGGGGAGGATGTCGGTGCGTCCATAATGGCGACAGCTATTTTCAAGCAATTGAAGGCAAAGCGAATCATCGGAAGGGCAATCAATTCGCTTCATGAGACGGTGATTCGGGCAATCGGAGTGGACGAAATCATTCATCCGGAGGAGGAAACGGCGGAGAGGTTAGCGAAAAGGCTGGAGCTGAAGGGAGTTATCGATTCATTGGAAATCTCTGATGATTATAATATTGTGGAAGTTAAGGTTCCAAAAAGATATGTCGGAATGACAGTGGGAGAAGCAAATATCCGGAAGGAGTTTTCTCTCAATATTTTAACAACCATAAAGGAAAAAGAAAAGACAAACCTCTTGGGTATTAAATTGCCGCAACGGGATGTGGCAGGGGTAATTTCCGCGGATTATTTATTCGAAAATGATGATATTCTGTTGATTTTCGGGAAAATAAAAAACATTCAGGATTTTCTGAATCTGGAAAATTAATCAACTTTTCCACCACACTTTCTGCAAAATTTATCGCCTGGTTCTAACCTGTCAAACCCACAAAAAGTGCAGGATTTTACCGTTTCGAAGTGTTCAGGCTTTCTTCTTTTGGCCATTTCTGAAGTCACAATTCCCGTAGGTACAGCAATGATGGCATATCCCATTAGCATGATCAATGAAGCTAAAAGTTGACCCACAGGAGTCTGTGGGGTGATGTCGCCAAAACCTACTGTGGTGAGCGTTACTATGGCCCAATACATCCCCACCGGAATGCTGGTATAGCCGCTTTCAGGACCTTCTACCACAAACATCAACGTGCCCATAATCAGCACAATGGTCAATACGGAGAAAAGGAAGATTTGAATTTTTGTTGCACTGGCTTTCAGTGATTCTCTTAAAAAATCAGCCTCAGCCAGATATCTTCCGAGTTTCAAAATCCGGATCACCCGGAGTAATCTCAAAGCTCGGATGACGGAAAGCAATTGGGAATTGACTACGAAAAAACTCAAATAGACGGGCAAAATGGCCAGAAGATCCACAATTCCATAAAAACTCGTGACGTATTTAAGAGTTCTGCTGGTCAGCCAGACACGGAGAATATATTCGAGGGTAAATAGAAATGTAAAAGCCAATTCCAGGATGTAAAAAATCCGGCCATACTTTATATGAATCTCTGCCACCGAATCCAAAATTGCGACAATGATGGATCCAAAAATCAACCAAAGAAGCACAAGATCAAAAGTTCTCGAGGCCCGATCATTGGATTCAAAAACAATGTGGGCAAGTCTTCTTTTTGATATAATCATAAAGGAATTTAGAGAAAATTAAGCTAATCCAAGTAATAGACTCGCTTGACACGGGTGCTGATATTGGTCAGTAATTCATAGGGAATTGTTCCGATCCGATCTGCAAGTTCTTTGAGTGAGATTTGTTCCCCATAGATTACTGCTTCATCTCCGGCCTTAGCGTCTATTTCGCTGACGTCCACCATCACCATGTCCATGCAGACATTACCGATCACCGGTGCTTTTTTCCCTCGGATAAGTACGTAGCCTTTTCCTTGTGAAAATCTGCGGTCATAACCGTCTGCATACCCGATGGCCAAGGTTGCAATTTTTCCGCCTTGTGGAAGAATCCCTTTCCTGGAATAACCTACCGTTGCTCCCGCAGGAAGAATCTTAACCTGAGAAATGGTGGTTTTCAGCGTGCTTACAGGCTTTAGAGCTGAGTCATATTTTCCGGTTACTTCTACTCCGTACAGACCGATTCCCAGCCTGACCATATCCATTTGGAAATCCGGATATCGGACAATCCCTGCAGAATTGAGGGCATGGATCAGCGGTTTGTAATCCAAAATTGCCTCAATTTCAGCCTTCATTTTTGTAAACTGCTCCAACTGCGCGAGGGAAAATGCCTCATGCTCTTCTTCATCTGCTCCTACCAAATGGGTATAAAGGCTGGCAATTCTCAGCTCGGGATATGATTTGATCAGGGTTTTCAGCTCTGAAATGTGTTGCTTTTCAAATCCAAGACGGTGCATTCCAGTATCAATATCCAAATGAATGGATAGCTGGATTTCATGGTTTTGGGCATAATTGCCCAGTTTTCTGAAAAATTCAGGACTGAATACAACCGGCTCTAGGTCAAATTCCCTTAGCAAATCAAAAGATTCTTCGACAGGATTGAGCACCATGATCGGAAGGCGAATCCCCTGTTTTCTGAGTGAAACTCCTTCATCAGAAAATGCGACCGCCAGATAGTCCGCTCCCATGGTTTGCAAATGGTTGGCGATTTCGGCGGCCCCTCCTCCGTAAGCAAAAGCTTTGACCATGACCATCATTTTGGTTTCCGGTTTTACTTGTCTTTTGAAAAAGTTGAAATTATGAGTCAGCGCATTCAGGTTGATTTCGAGGGTTGTACCGTGGATTCGCTGCTGAAGTTTGTTGACCACCCGCTCAAAAGCAAATGGTCGGGCACCGGTAATGAGTACCAGATCATTTTGAAAAGTCTCCGGATCCAATGATTGCAGGAGATTTTCGGTTGAAGGATAGTTTTCGAATTGGGTAGGAAAATATGCCTTCAGTCGATGGACTTCATTTCCTACACCGATGATTCGGTCCAATCCATAGGATTTTATCAGTTCGGATACTTCCGAATATATTTTCTCAGGGATTCCCTGCTGAAGCAGATCGGAAAGGATCAGAATTTTGGAGCGCTTTGGACGTTGTTGGCTGAGGAATTCCAAAGCTACTTTGAGCCCAGCGATGTCATTGTTGTAGGTGTCGTCAATCAGAAGGGAGTCATTCAGCCCAGGCTTTAAGGTGAGCCTCATGTCAACAGGTTTCAAATGGTCCAACCCTTCCTGAATTGCAGGAAACTCTTGCCCCAAAGTCAAAGCGGCGATAATGACATGGGTAATGTTTTCGATGGAAGCAGAATCTGTAAACGGAACCTGAAAAGTGAATGTGCTCAGATCGCTTTTCAACAGCATGATTTTGGACTGGATTTCCTGCTTTTTGACCGAAACCGAGAAGTCTGCTCCGGGATTGACTGACCATGAAATAAGGTGATCAGGAGGAAAGTTCATCTCACATTCTTTTGAAACCAATGGTTGGTCTTTGCAATAAATCACAAGTTTGGTTTCGGAGAAAAGCTTGAGCTTCTCTCTGATTTTTTCCCCGATCCCGGAAAATCCTTCCTCATGTGCAGATCCGATGTTGGTGAAAATTCCCAAATCAGGCCGGATCATTTTACTGAGTAATTCCATTTCACCGGTTTTTGAAACTCCGGCTTCCAACAAAGCGACCTGATGATAGGGCTGAATTCCAAAAATGGAAAGCGGTACACCAACTTGGGAATTATAACTTTTTGGGCTTTTGGCTACGGTGTAGCTTTGGCTCAAAACCTGCCCAAGCCATTCTTTGACAATGGTTTTTCCATTGCTTCCGGTGATTCCGACTACGGGTTTGGTAAACTGTCCCCGTTGAAATGCAGCGATCGCCTGGAGTGCATCCCGTGTGTTTTTGACCTGGATGAAAGTTGCTTTTCCCATCAATTTAGGATCAATTGTCCAATCCTCATGGACTAAAAAGCAACGGATACCCTCTTCTATCAAGTTGATTATAAAATCCGAACCGTCCGCCTTTGCACCACGCAGTGCCACAAAAAGTGTAAACTCAGGCTGCAGAATCTGCCGGGAATCAATGCTGATTTGAGAGATCAAGCCAGAAAATTCTTTGCCTAGGGCTATTCCCAGGGTGATTTCTTGGAGTTGGATTATTGAAAGCGGGC
>DATIAI010000317.1:0-3876 GCA_035458065.1 Algoriphagus sp.
ACACCACTTTGTTGTCTTTGTTAAGAATGGTCACAAATCCGGAATTATCCGTTTGCTCCAGATATCTCAGTCTGGACCAGCAGACTCCCGCAAATAAATTCTCGCCATGGATCACCGGTCGGCAAACAAAGGCTCCCGGAAGGAAAATGGTCTCAATATAATTCCCATCCATCGTGAATCGCTTGAAGGAATTGTGTCCCCTTGAAGTACAGAGCAATGTTGGTGCTTTTCCACCACGCTGGTCTACTGCAATCCCATGTGCAGTGCTAAACTCAGCATCCTGATTTCCTTTCCCACCAAATTTCCGGATGAAATTTCCGTATTTGTCATATTGAAGGAAAAACTGAGAACCGTACCCATCAGCAATATATAAGTCGCCGTTTGGAGCGACGGCAGTTTCGGTAGGTACCCAAGACATTTTTTCAGTATAAATCCCGGAGGTCAACGGCGATGGAATTTCCGCGACAGTTTTTCCGTCCAAAGTTGTTTTGACCACTTTTCCGCCATTATCCACTACCCAGAGGTATTCTGCATCTCCTTCATCCACGAGGGAAAGTCCGTGTGCGCGATTCAATCCGAGTGTCCAGGTGGCCAATAATTTCCCGGATTGATCGTAAATGATGACGTTGTTTTTGGCCTCATCGGTAAGCATGATCATCCGGCCTTTTCTGTCCATAACCATTTCATGGCAGTTGACGACAGGCACTTTGGCAGGGTCAAGATTGCCCCAGGTGGGATCAATTTTATACTTGAAATCTCCGTGTCCAAGCACGGTATCTTGGGCGGCAAATAGGGACATATCAGGCTTCAGGCTCATAGCTAATCCTAAAAAGGAAGCGTTTTGGATAAATTTTCTTCTTGAATTCATGTGATTGTGCTGTGGGTTCAATTTAAGGTTTCTATTTGAAAAAACGGGAAATTGAAAGCGCCAAAAGTTGGTAAATTGAAAGTTCTAATATTTCTAATTTTTCCATTAAATCTTCCTTTCAAATCTATGTGCGGGATTTACATCCTTATCATTTTTCAATTTTCCAACCTTTCCACTTTTTTACCTAGATTAGAACAACCCAAAATCCCAATAGCTATGAAACTTAAACATCTGATTTTTACCCTTGCCTTTGCTTTTCCCTTAAGTCTGAGCGCACAGGAAATTGCTTTACAGCTTTACTCCCTGCGCAATGAGATGAAGGTTGATCCTGTCAAATACCACAAAATGATTGCAGAATGGGGAATCTCTGCGCTTGAGGGCGGGGGCGGATACGGAATGTCAGACGCTGAATACTCTAAGCTTCTGAAGGATAATAATCTTAAGATAGTGGGGGTAGGAGCAGATTACAACAAACTCAAATCCGATCCGGCCGGGATCATTGCCGACGCCAAAAAGTATGGAGCCAAATACGCCACCTGCTACTGGATCCCTCACACTGAAGGGCCTATCACCTTGGAAGAAATCAAAGTTGCAACTGAGCTCTTTAACCAAACCGGAGCATTGCTGGCAAAAGAAGGCATCACGCTGACTTATCATCCACATGGGTATGAATTTGCCAATACAGGTTCCGGGACACCAATGGACTACATGCTGGAAAATGCCAAAAATTTCCAATTCAACATGGATGTCTATTGGGTCAAAATGGGTGGGGGTGATCCATTGGCTATTATGAAAAAGTATCCGGGAAAATTCCCCCAACTCCATTTGAAAGACCGAAAAATCGGAACTCCCAATTCACCTGATGGTCGCGGAGATATCGAAACGAATGTAGTACTGGGAACGGGAGACATCGATATTGCGGGTTTGATTCAGGAGGCTAAAAAACAGGGTACCAAATATTTGGTAATCGAAGACGAAAGCTCAAGGTCTGTCCAACAGATTCCACAGAGTGTAGCTTTTATAAAAGATCAGTTGAAAAAGTAAACCAATCAAACCCGGTGAAATCATCGGGTTTTCTTTTTTTATCATTTTAATAATAACCGGAAATACCTTAAACCAGGAAAAAAGTGTCCTTTAGATTGCTTGCAATTATTTTTTCCGAAATGCCAGTTAATTTTTTATTTAACTTTATCCGCTGATATTGAGGAACTTCTGAACGAAAATTAAACTTGAATTTTTCAAAAAGCGACTCATTAATCTCTTAATGTTATCTAATTGTTAATTCATTTTTAAGCGAAACAGGGCTAAAATGAAGTACTTACATTTGTTGCCGCTTAAGCAAAAATCACCAACTCAAAATTTGTCATCCCATGGGATTAAATTCCTTTGTAAAACTCTTCACCCCGAAAGACAGAGTTTTTTACAGCTTGTTTGAAGAAGTCGCTGATAATCTTTACGATATGAGCAAAATATTTCGGGACGCCATCAACGAAGCGGATGAACAAAAGCGAATTCAGATATTAGGCAGCCTCGAGGCCTATGAACACAAAAACGACGATGCTACCCACCGTTTATTTTTAGAGCTTGGTAAGAATTTCATCACTCCATTTGACCGTGAAGACATTCACTATTTAGCTACCTCATTGGACGACGTCGCAGATTACATCTGGGCTTCTTCGAAGAGCATCCTCAACTACAACATTGCTGAAATCAATGACACCGTGCGGGAGTTTTCGGAGGTGATTGTGAGCTCAACCGGGTCCTTGAGAGTAGCATTGAGAGGTTTGAGAAACATGAAAGATCTTAAATCAATTACTGATGCTTGTGTCAAAGTAAATTATTTTGAAAATCAGGCCGATGAGATTTTGGACAAAGCCCTCAAACATCTTTTCCTTCATGAGACCAATGCAATCGAACTGATCAAGCTGAAGGAACTGTACCAAGATTTGGAAATCGTGACTGACAAATGCGAGGACTCTGCCAATGTGATCGAGTCGATCATTGTCAAATATTCCTGATCCTCTATCTCTAAAGGTCATCCGATAACTCATGACGACATTACTGATAGTCATCATAGCGCTTGCACTGATTTTCGATTACATCAACGGATTTCATGATGCAGCAAATTCCATTGCAACGGTAGTCTCTACTAAAGTACTTTCACCATTTCAGGCCGTGGTCTGGGCGGCATTTTTCAATTTTGTGGCGTTTTTTATTTTCAAGGATCACGGTGTTGCCAATACCATTGCCAAGACCGTTCACGAGGCTGATATTACTTTGGAGGTAATCTTGGCGGGTTTGATTGCTGCCATTGCGTGGAATTTACTTACCTGGTGGTTTGGGATTCCCTCGAGTTCTTCCCATACACTCATCGGAGGATTTGCCGGTGCAGCGATAGCCCATGCGGGTTTTGGAGCGATAGAAGTTGGCACAATAGCAAAAATTGCAAGTTTTATCGTGCTCGCACCATTGCTGGGAATGCTCATGGCTTTCATTATCTCGCTATGGTTTCTCAATTCCTTCAGGAAAACCATCTATCCAAAAATCTTTTCCCTGTTGGTCATTTTGGTCACCGTGTATTTTGTCCATTCCGCCTTTGAAACCAATATGCCCAAAATCATGGGTTTCAATAAAATCGAGATAACCGACAAAGGTCTGCTGATCCAGGAAATTCCAAACAAAACACCGGCAAAGGCAATGGGTCTGATCAAAGGCGATATTTTGATTGCCATCAACGGTCAAGCTCTGCCCAACACCTCTGAGTTGGATCAAATCCTTTCTACTTCCAAAAGCGGCGATCAAATAAGTTTTACAATTATCAGAAACGATCAATCCCAGGAAGTTAAGTCCACCTTTCAACCAAGATTTGAATCCCGAACGCTAAACTATTTAGGCTTCGGGGAAAATGTGAAGTGGCTGATCATTGGATTTATTCTCATCTCGATTGCTTTGTTTTCATTGTTTCTGAGCATGATGAATTATACCCAAAGTGAGCGCTGGTTTAAGCG
>DATIAI010000318.1:0-19730 GCA_035458065.1 Algoriphagus sp.
TATCGTGAGAGTTGACACAGGTTTCGGGTTTGGGAGTTTCTTCAAAGTGAAAATCAACCCTCTCCCCAGGTTCCCAACCTGTTCCCGTAATAATTACATACTCACCCGGAGCGTAATCCAGCTTATCCGTCGTTACCGTCGCCTGCCCCAAGGCATTCAAGCTCACCCCCATGGCTAAGCCCAGCGTCAAAACCAGAAAAAACAGCCTGGTTAGTTTGAGTAAAATTTTATTTTCCATAGATCTAAAGATTTGCGCTTTTAAAAGTGTCCCCAAATCCTAAGCTGACAATTGGAAAAATCTAGTCTTCAGACAATTTGGGAGGGCTAAAGATTAAAAACGAAATTCAATTTTAAAAGCGATAATTCTTTTTTCTATAGTTTTTTTTGCTTTTCACATACAGTTTTTAAGTTTTTGCACTTTTTACTAAAAATAAAGGGAACTCCCCGAATCCCGAACTATTGCATCTTTCAAGGAAAATTGTATTTTACTAGCAATGGTAAAAAAGCTGCTCTTCCTAAGCACTATCCCCATTCTTTTACTCAGTTTTTTTGACTAGTCCTATTATCTCCTTCTAGCTAAAACTCCTCGAAAACAATCGTTTTACCTGTTTTTTTGCCATTGAAATAGTTACCCAAGAGCCCCTCCAGCTAGGAACCATAAACTTACAGGCAGGTATATTTGAATTGTAGTCACATGAGTTGTTCTTAGCGGCAGGGTTTTGGTAGATTCTTATGAAAAAAGTTTCCCATGGCTGCTAACTTTTCTTTTATTAAAGGGAATTCTCCTCTGGTGATTACCGCCATTCATGACGGTCATGGGGTTCGCGATGAACTGAAAGATTTATTTGCCTTAAATGATACCGAGCGATTAAGAGAAGAAGATCCTTTTACCGGTATTTGGACAAATTTTTCGGATAACAGAATCATTGTCAGCCAGTCCCGTTTTGAGGCGGATGTGAACAGGCCAAGGGAAAAGGCCGTGTATCAGATACCAGAAGATGCCTGGGGACTTGAGGTTTGGAAGAACAAACCTTCCCCGGAAATTCTGGAAAGGTCATTGAAGATGTATGATGATTTTTACGAAGCTGCCACCCACTATTTTGATGAATTATTTACCCAAAACAGGGTAATAGTTGTGTATGATATCCACAGTTACAACTACCGTAGGGATGGAGAGGACATCGAGGCGGATCCAATGGAAAATCCGGAAATTAATCTGGGTACCCACAATATGGATCGTCAAGTTTGGGGCCCTGTTATGGACACTTTGATAGAATCCTTCCGAAGCTTTAACTATGATGGCCGTCATCTTGACGTGCGCGAGAATGTAAAGTTCAAGGGAGGATACTTTGGCAAATGGTTGTTTGAGCGCTATGGAAAAGCCATCTGCCCAATCAGTATAGAAGTGAAAAAAATCTTCATGGATGAACATACCGGAAAAGGTTTTGAAAAAGACATAAACCTCATTTCAGCAATGATCGAATCATCTATCGCGCCGGTAATGAAATCCTTAAATGAAATTGATAACTAGTCAGACATGATTGATCCCTCCTTGATTACATCCATAGCCTATTCTTTTGAAAAAGGAGAAAGCATTTTCATGGATCTTCCCATGGAAGGCAAGTTGGTGATTGATCAAAAACTACCCTTTATCTGTGTTTACCGATTTTCAGATACCCCCGAGTTTTACCTTTCTTCATTAATCAAAACTCAAGGTGCATATCTGATTGTAAATGCGGGATTGGATGTCAGTGAGTTGCTCAAGAAATTGATTGAGGTTGCCATATCAGATTTCAAATCCTTTATGATTCTGGAAATCTGGAACAATGATCAATTCTCAGATCATAAAAATATTGAGGTTTGGTATCCGGGGAAAAAAGCTTCGCCAACTGTCGAGGCTTTGCAAAAAGGGTTTTCTGACTTCAAAAAACAACTGCCCGGACTTCAGATCATTCTCAAAGAATCTACGCTGCGTCATCCGGATAATTTGGGACCACTCATCGCTATGGATATCCTGAAAAAGACGGGCACAATTCTTTTGGGAATCGCCTTTCCTTCCATTTTCCGGGATGTTGAAAAACGACTGGAGTACCCGATGTTTTACCGGAAAATGAGCCGAAAGTTTGCCAGTGTTATCAAGCTCGCTGCCTATGAATTTGTTCGCTTACAGTCCGACAACAAATTTGAACATTACCTCAGTCTTGGAAAAACACGCTTGGATAATCTGGTCCTTTCTGCTGATAAGGTGATCTCCAAAATCAGTGAAAAGCTGGATTTTATTTTGATGGTAACCCCTGTGAACACAACAGAGGAATGGCAAAAATTCAAGGAAAGCAAGTTTACCAAACTCCCCAACTTTACTTACAGGTTAATTTCCCTGGATCCTGAACTGGAAAAAAGAAAACTTTTTAGCCTACCATTGGAAAATATAGATCATCCTACTTTGGCCTTTTTACTCAGGGACAAAAGGATGGAGTTGGAAAAGCAACTGATCATGTTGGAAGAGCGGGGAACCCGCCAGTTTCTTCATACGAGTTCCAGTGTTTTTGGGGAAGTCGGAAATGACGTCAGAGAATGTGCCCTATCCCTCCTAAACAATGGCTTGGAAAATGAGCAACACGAATTCCAAACAGTCAATGCCGTGGATTTCGCCAGGGCTGCAGAAGCAGAATTGGATAAATACCGATCCTATTTTCCGGATATAAGTCTTTGTGTAAAAATAAAAGACAATGTAAATGGTTTGATTGTCTCCGGTTCAGAACTATCCATTGGAAAAAATCTAAAAATCAGCGCAGCCCGAATGGAAGCACTGATCCAACATGAAGTGGGTACGCACATGCTTACTTATTGCAATGGACATGCCCAACCCCTAGGATTGATGTATTCCGGTTTTGCAGGATATGAAGAGACGCAAGAGGGAATTGCGGTGCTGTCAGAATATTTGGTCGGAGGATTGGATATCAACCGGCTAAAGCTTTTGGCTGCCAGGGTAATTGCTGTGGATACCCTGATCAAGGGAGGAGATTTTATTGAGACCTTTAATCTCCTATGGAAAGAATATGGCTTTAAAAGTGAAACCGCCTTCATTATCAGCATGCGGGTTCATCGGGGCGGAGGTTATACCAAAGATTCGATTTATCTCAAGGGACTGATTCGGGTCCTGGCTTATATCCAGCAAGGAGGAAACCTTTCTTTACTATATGGTGGAAAATTTGCATTGAACCATCTACCCTTGATTGACGAACTGACTCATTTGAGAATACTTAAAAAGCCTATGCTTCCGGCATTTCTCAGTTCGGAGGAAACCAAATTGAGGTTGGAAAAAATAAAAACCTCGGTGCCCTTACAAGACCTCGCAACATAAACCCAAAAGACTAACCTATGAAAATCGCATTCATTGTCAACGACGTAAACACCGAAAAGCCGGGATATACCACCATTTATCTTGCTTTGTCAGCCCATAAGCGGGGCCATAAAGTTTTTATCGCCGGGGTTGGAGACCTGGGTTATTCCGCTGATGGCCATATGCTGGCAAAATCCAGAACTGTGGGTGACCAAATTTTCAAATCAAAGGATACTTTCCTGAAAGCGCTTATAAAATCAGAACCCCAGACAGTCAGTTCAGTGGACTTGGATGTATTGTTTTTGAGAAATGATCCTTCAGAAGATATCAATCATCGGAATTGGGCACAAAATGCTCCCTACATCTTCGGACAGATCGCCTTGCGCGATGGAGTAATCGTGTTGAACCATCCCCAAAGTCTCGCCAATGCCATCAACAAAATGTATTTCCAGCATTTCCCCGAGATTCTCCGACCCCGCACCATCATCACCAGAGACCCCAAAGAAATTGAGGAATTCTATGTAGAGCAAAAGCAAAAGATGATCTTGAAGCCACTGCAAGGTTCTGGAGGCAAGAATATTTTTGTGGTGGACAAAAACTCCAAATCGAATATGAACCAGATCATTGAGGCAATTTCATTGGACGGGTTTGTGATCGCTCAGGAATATTTGCCCGATGCTGTAAATGGAGATACCCGATTCTTTTTGATGAATGGTCTCCCTTTGCAAGTAAAGGGAAAATATGCGGCCTTGAGAAGAATCAACAAGGAAGGGGATATCCGGAGCAACCTGCACGTGGGAGGCAGAGGAGACAATGCCGATGTCAATCAGGAAATGTTGGATCTGGTTAAAGTTTTAAAACCCAAGTTGATCGAGGACGGAATGTTTCTGGTTGGGGTTGATATCGTCGGAAACAAATTGATGGAGATCAATGTATTTAGTCCCGGCGCTTTAAACATGATTTCGGAAATGACTGATGTGGATTTCGGGGCGGCGATCATTTCATCCATTGAAAATAAGGTGTTCTATAAAAGTCAATATGGCAGGTATATAGACAACATTTCTCTGGCTGTGCTTTAGTCCATTTTCAGAAATTGGTTTTTCCTTTTATGTTTTATAAAAATTTTGTGATTACCCACAAACTTGCACGTACACTTATCAGGGAAATCTCTTTTAAGAATTATATCACCCCTCCCGGGGTTCAAATGTTAGCATAGCCAATCTATTACTATAATCATTCCAGCCATACTGGCTTTTAAATCCCGAAGAGCCCGCCCGCCTTGGTGGGGATAACAGGATTATAGCTTTAAACGTGTTTATTATGTAGGATAACCCCAAAGGAGTGACATCATTATTATGGAAAATGTGAAAGCGATTTCCCTGGTACCCTTATAAATAGAGGTTTGAAGCCCAAAATGACGTGATTCCCCTACCAATAGGTATCGGGATCAAAAAGGGGGTGAGGGGAATTTTTCCTTAAAAGTTATTCGGTAATAAGTTCTTTAAGGTTATCCTGTCATTTTTGATGTCCAGCCCGCTCCACCGATTATGACTCCAGCCGTTTCATTATTATTGGTGCCATTAAACCATGAATGACAATTGAAAATAAAATAGTGAGCATCACGATGTTTAAGACGGAGTTTTGACCCTCAAAATCTTGACTGTTTATAGCATAATAGAAATAATAGAGTGAACCAATCCCCCTTAAGCCCAAAAAGCTGATTGCCCATATTTCCTTTTTTGGAAGCTTGGCCCCTATTAGTCCAAGCAATCCGGCTATTGGTCGGATTAAGAAGACAATCAATACGGTTATAATGATTTCCGGTAATGTAATCTTTGCCAAAAATCCCTGGCCTACAATGATTCCAAATATAAGAATCATAAAACTGGTCATGATCCGCTGGGATTTTTCAATAAAGCTATGTAGGTGAGAATGCTGCAAATGATCCGGATCAAATTTTCTCAAAGCAATAGCTCCGACAAAAACAGCTATAAACCCATACCCTGCTAAAAGCTCAGTAACTCCATAAAGAATCAGAGTAAGTGCCAAAGATGCCAATCCGGAAATTGATTTGGAATGATCACTGTAAGCTGGAATAGAAAGTAAATACTTTCCGGCCAGTCGCCCTCCGAAATAACCGACTGCCAACCCAATTGCGATTTTATAAATGAAATGTGTGGCAAACCAGGACAAGACTATCTGCTGGGAAAAGCCAGCAGCGGCAACGAAAATTGCCAAATAGGTAAAAGGAAAGGCCAATCCATCATTAAGACCTGCCTCTGAAGTAAGGGAAAATCTTACCTCATCTTCCTCCTGTTTGGGTTCTGATTCTTCTTTTCCGGATTCTTCATCTTTAGCTCCTTGATTCGGGCCTCCTACTTGGATATCACTTGCCAAAACCGGGTCTGTCGGCGCTATCACCGACCCCAGCAGTAAAGCCGTGGCAGAGACAAGTCCTCCAACCCACCATCCTGCCAACCAGACAAGCAAAATGGTTATGGGCATTGTGATGCATAATAGTCTCCAGGTAATTCTCCAGGATTTCCAGTCGAAGAGCCGGTCAATCTTCACTCCGGCTTCCATCAGGGCAATGAGCACCGCAATTTCTGTCACATGCTCCAAAACCTTAGTACCGGTATACATGAAATCCGGGTCAATGTTTAGGGTAAATAAACTGGCAAGAAGCCCCATTCCCAAAACAACCATGGGCATGGAAATAGGGAAGGAAGATAGAAATCTGGGAAGATATGTTGCGGCTAGAATCGCCAAACCTATTGCCAGCAGCAGGAGTTTGTAGGAATCAAAAAACTCCAGATTTTCTAAAAAAGCCATTCTTGTCTCAAATTGGTGTAACGCTTGATTTTTCACTTACTCATCGCACAAAGACAACAATAAACAAATCAAATGCTACTAGTTTTCTTTTTCAGAATTCAAGTGAGTTTATGGAAAAGGGATCTTATCCTCTGCTAATTACATCCCTTGGTAAATGTATAAGCTACAATCGCTCAGTTAATAAGGGTGTTTTTGCCAATGCCCGCTGGTCAAAGTGTTACCTAAATTGCCCATCATGCGGACTTTCCACTTGGCTCACATCATTTTTCTTCAAAAGCAAATAAAGATCAGCGGTGTTTTTCGAAATAAAATAACGTAAAACGAAGGTTCTTCACTACAATCTTCCAAATCAAATCATAACCGGGTTTTCGGTCTGACTATTGAATTTCAAGTATCAAACCACAAAATACTTGACCATGGACACGACACCAACAAATTCAAGTTTCGAAATGCCCAATAGGGTCCCCGAAAAAATCAGGCAAGAACCCGGTAAAAACTACTATCGGAGGCGTGGTTTCGATAGCACGGATTTCTCTGAAGATTTGGCTCCAAATTCTCAAACTTTCCATCGGGACAGCAATTTGGATCGTAAGCAAAATTCCCTTGCCGGAGAAAAAGATCCAGAAACCTTAGACCCACAAAAGCAGGATGAAGAGATTCTTGATCCGGGGAGAGAATACCGCAACAGAGAATTTCCAAGAAAGGAAGACCAGGATGACATCAATCCAAACAGAAATATTCCGGAAGAGGACAATGATCTGAACGATGAGGATGGCGCCATTATCGACGAACCTGCTCAGGAAGAGGGCTTTGATAAAGACAAGATTGTACCCAAGGAGGACACTTATTACCTGACTGATGAGGACGGGGCCATTATCGACGAGCCTGGCAGCCAAGATGATCTTGAGGAAAACAAGATTGTACCTAAAGAGGACACTTATTTCCTGATAAGCGAGGAAGGAGACATTATAAAGGAACCTTCTAGGGATTGAGAATCCTCCGGGATTTAGGGATTTGAAGGGCGTTAAAAAATCAATTCCTTAAAAAAAGTTTCCAAAGTTGCATCCAAGGAAATATCCGAAACGGAATAATTGAATTGGCGGGGAAGTACCATACGTAAAGAGGATTTGCTTATAACTTCCCTTGCCAATTTTTATTTCTCACTGCGAGAATCACACCAAGTTGCACCTACGCTTTGAAGAATATAGGTTGGAATTCCAAAATGAAGAGGTTCCCCTGATTCTATAATTCTTAAGGAATTTGAATGGTTAAAACCATTTGCCCAAAAGCACAAATGAAGCTAAACCAACTTTTCACTTAAAACCTTAAAAAAATGAAATCTTCAAAACCAAAACCTGCACAAAAGCAAACCAAGCAGCCTGGATTGGAATACAAGATGGATCCACTTCCAGAGTTTTTCAAAAAGGGCTACAAAGGAAGTGGTTTATTGAATGACAAAACAGCCATCATCACAGGTGGAGATAGTGGTATTGGAAGAGCTGTGGCTATTTTGTTTGCTGAAGAGGGAGCAGATGTGGTCATTTCTTACCTTGATGAAGACCGAGACGCGGAACTCACCAAGGATGAGGTGGAAAAAAGAGGCCGGAAGGCATTGCTGATCAAAGGCGATATTTCTGACAGCAAGCATTGCAAATCCATCATCAGCAAAACCATGAAGCAATTCGGGAAAATTGATGTGTTGGTCAATAATGCTGCAGTACAATTCCCTAAAGAAAGCTTGGAAGAAATCACTGACGAACAGCTTCAAAAGACATTTGCGGTAAATATTTTTTCCTTTTTCTATCTAAGCAGAGAAGCTTTGCCACACATGGCGAAAGGCTCAACCATCATCAACTCCTCCTCGGTAACCGCCTTTCGGGGCAGTGAGCACCTACTTGATTATTCTTCTACCAAAGGCGCAATTGTAAGTTTTACGAGGTCACTTTCCGCAAATCTTGCATCAAAAGGAATCCGGGTTAATGGGGTTGCTCCAGGCCCAATATGGACACCGCTCATTCCAGCCACTTTCCCCAAAGAAAAAGTGGAAGGATTTGGGGAAGATGCACCTCTTCAGCGACCCGGTGAGCCATCTGAGGTTGCGCCCTGTTATGTGTTTCTAGCCTCCCACCTGTCGAGTTATATGACGGGTCAATTTCTTCATCCCAATGGCGGTGAAATAATCAATACGTAATCTTATAACCCAAAATACATTTGTGATGGCAAAGACTGATTATTCTTCGAAAAACAAACCCGAAAAAAGCACACTCAATGAGCTGCTTAAGGATGGCAATTCAAAAAGAAATGAAGAGCCAGCGGAAGAATTTATTTCTCCGGATCCAACCCGATCAGCTCCTGAGAAAAAAGGAGAGCCTGAAAAACTGGATAAAATGGGAATCAGTGAAAAAGCCAAAAACCAATCCAGTGATGAGAGTGATGTGGCTAAAGGCAAAAAATAACTTAAAAAAGTATAGAAGGGAATGATTTCCCCTTTTAGCTGATGATGCCTCCTATGACCGGTTACTTAAATGTGATTGTTAATTGAATGAAAAAATGGGAGCTTGACCATAATTCTGATTAAAAGTCACATTCAATGTAATTAATCGCCAAGAAGCCGCGAGGAGGCGCCATTGGCTTTCAAAAAGCATTAGAGAAAGTTGCCCCGGAAGGGTAACATTCATTTTTTAATTTTTTTACATTCGGTTAGCAAACTGATCGTCACCACCTTATTTTTATTCAAATCACTTTTCATCATCCTATGAACAGAATATTTACCCTAATCTTAGCTTCAGGGCTAAGCTTTTCTGCTTTTGGGCAAGGCACCCAATTGCTGCGTCAACCGACTTTAAGCGATACCGAAATCGTCTTTGTCTATGCCAATGATCTTTGGAAAGTGCCCAAATCCGGGGGAAATGCCATTAGACTCACCAGCAATGAAGGAGAAGAAGCACTCCCCCACTTTTCTCCTGACGGAAAATTCATCGCATTCACAGGTGAATACGACGGCAATGTGGATGTGTACCTAATTCCCTCCGAAGGTGGAGAACCAAAGCGATTGACCTGGCATCCTGGATTGGATTTGGTGACAGGATGGACTCCAGATGGTAATCACATCACATTTACATCCGGCAGAGAAGGTCACGCAACTCAGGAATCTAAATTTTTCAAAATCAGCAAAAATGGCGGCATGCCCGAACCTATGCCAATTCCCCGAGCAGTTAATGGGGAAATCTCTCCTGACGGGAAGCAAATCGCCTATCAGCAGATTTCTTTTTGGGATCCCGAATGGAGAAATCACCGGGGAGGTCAGGCCAAGCCGATATGGATTGTTGATCTGAAAGATTATTCCCTGAAAATGACTCCTCAAACCGACAATGAGCGGCATACAGATCCGGTATGGTTGGGTAGCAAAGTTTATTATATCTCAGAAAGAGATTTCCTGGCAAATATCTGGTCTTTTGATCCTGCTACTGGACAGGAGAAGCAGGAGACTTTTCTTAAAGACTTTGACATTAAAAGCCTGGATGGAAACGGCAGCGAAGTAGTTTACGAGCAGGGAGGCTACCTGCATTTGCTCAATCCCCAAACCGGCCAGAGCCAAAAGCTGAACATCACTGTCAACGGGGATTTTCATTGGGCAAGGGAACGCTGGGTAGATGTGAAAGGAAATGACCTTGCCAATCCTCAGCTTTCTCCAACTGGACAGCGGGCAATTTTTGAATTTCGCGGGGAAATAATCACAGTTCCAAAGGAAAACGGAGCCGGGCGAAATGTAACCAATACCTCCAAATCCGCTGAGCGATCACCTGTTTGGTCGCCTGACGGAAAGCAAATCGCCTATTTTTCTGATGCCAAGGGAGAATATGAATTGGTCATCGCAGATCAGGACGGTACCAACCAAAAGAAAATCAACCTCCCCGATCCGAGTTTTTACTTCAAACCTGAATGGTCACCGGATGGAGCGCACATTGCGTTTACCGATACCGACTATCAAATTTGGGTAGTCAATGTGGCTTCTGGCAATCCGAAAATCGTAGAAACTGACCGCTTTGCACACCCCAACCGCAGTATGAATCCAGTTTGGTCACCCGACGGTAAGTGGATTACCTACGTGAGACTGATGGATAATCAATTCAAGTCGGTTTTTGTACTCAATGTAGAAAGCGGGCAAAAAATCCAGGTCGGTGACGCCATGGCGGATGCCATTACGCCTGTTTGGGATGAAAGTGGAAAGTACCTCTATTTCCTGGCAAGCACTGATTTCGGCCTGAATACTGGTTGGCTGGATATGAGCAGTTATGACCACCCGATCAACAGAAGTCTCTATTTGACTGTATTAAACGCGGCAGATTCCTCTCCCCTTCTTCCTCAAAGTGACGAAGAAACTGAAGCAAAAAAAGAAGAAAAGAAATCCGAAAGTCCTGTCAGCGTGAAAATCGATGCGGATGGAATTCAGCAACGAATCGTTGCTATTGACATTCCAGCTCGAAACTACACCGGATTGGCGCCAGGACCTGGTGGTTTTGTTTTCTACATGGAAAGTATTCCCAACCAGGGCACCACACTTCACAAATACGACCTACAAAAACGCAAGTCAGAAGTCTTTTTCCCAAGTATCAATCAGGTCGTTGTCTCCAAAGACCGTAAGTCCCTCTTATACCAAAGTGGCAGTACCTGGGGAATTGTGGAAACAGCCGGTTCGGGCAAAAAGTCCGGTGATGGAGCCCTGAAAGCTATCGGCTCAATGAAGGTGAAAGTCAATCCAATGGACGAATGGCAGCAGATCTACCGGGAAGGCTGGCGATATCAGCGGGACTTTCTCTACGTGGACAACGTGCATGGAGCGCCTTGGGATGAAATCTACGAATGGTACAAGCCTTGGGTGAAACATGTCAGACACCGAAATGACATGAATTACATCATCGACATCCTCGGTGGCGAAGTGGCAGTTGGTCACAGCTACACACGCGGTGGGGATTTTCCGGAAGTCAACTCTGTACCGATCGGTTTGCTTGGAGCAGACTATGAAGTGGTCAATGGTAATTTTAGAATCAAGAAAATTCTTTCTGGAGAAAGCTGGAATCCAAACTTGAAAGCTCCTTTGGCCCAACCCGGAGCCATGGCAAAAGTTGGTGAATACCTGGTTGGAGTCAATGGTAAAGCGATTGAATCAGGGACTAATCTCTATCAATATTTCGAAGGCACAGCCAATCAACCTACCAAAATCCACCTGAATTCAAAACCGGGTTTGGATGGTGCCAGAGTAATCCCAGTACTTCCTGTACCCAATGAAGGGCAACTCCGGACAATCGATTGGGTAGAAGGAAATCGCAGGAAAGTGGATCAGCTTTCCGATGGAAAACTCGCATATGTCTACATCCCAAATACTGGCCAACCGGGATACACTTCCTTCAATCGCTATTACTTTGCCCAGCAGGACAAAAAAGGCGCTGTAATCGACGAGCGAAACAACGGCGGAGGTTCGGCTGCTGACTACATGGTGGACATTATGGCCCGCGATCTTCATGGCTATTTCAACTCCCGGGCAAACGATCACCGGCCATTTACCACGCCGATGTCAGGCATTTGGGGACCAAAAGTTATGCTGATTAACGAGCGCGCAGGTTCTGGTGGAGACCTTCTTCCCTACCTGTTCAACAAAATGGAAATCGGTCCACTGATCGGCACCAAAACCTGGGGCGGATTGGTAGGAACCTGGGACACACCGCCTTTTGTAGATGGAGGAAGAATGGTCGCACCACGGGGTGGATTCTATGACATTAATGGAGAATGGGCAGTGGAAGGAGTTGGAATTTCTCCTGACATATTGGTGGAACAAACTCCAAAAGATGTGATCGAAGGACGGGATCCTCAACTTGAACGGGCCGTTAAAGAAGCTTTGGATAGATTGACTTCAGAAGGAATTGAACTCAAACCCGAACCAAAAGCTCCCATTCGATACTTTAGGCCCAAAGGAAATTAATCGTCCTTTTTGATCAGCTTTTTCCGTGAAGCAATTCTTAAATCTCATTGGGAGATCACAAATTTGTAACTAATCTTTAAATCCCTTTGGCTAGAATGCCAAAGGGATTTTTTGATTCGATCCATTGGTTAGTATCTGATCACCCGCCTTTTTTGCTAATCACTAAATAAAAGCCAAAACAATATAAGAACGGGCTGTGGACTGTCAACCGTTGTTTTTGGACAGGTATCCGCAACTTATTAAGCCAAAACTGACCTTTCTGACAGTATTGCGGATAATTAAATTTCATTATCTTCTACCATGAAAATCAGTAGCCTTATAACTCTGCTCTTCTTAATTCTATGCGCCTGCGGCATTCAGGATGGCAATCCAAACGGAGTATTTATCCGGGTTCATAACAACTCGGATGTCAGCTTCAAAGGTGTGACCGTGCAATCTGGAAATGTAGAAAAGGTCTTTGGAGATGTTTTAGCAAGGACATATTCAGATTACAAAGAATTTGAATATGCCTTTCGATATGGTGCAGTTTGGCTGGAAGTTGAGGGCCAAGACTTTTCACTGATTCCTATTGACTACGTTGGGGAAATCCCACTTAAAGACGGCTTTTACACCTACCGAATCGGTTTGAGTTCCGCGAATCTCCCAGATGCGAATTTGGTTTTTGAGCTTATCGAAGAATAGCCTTTTAAATCAGGATAATTTTCTACAAGGTTAAGAAAATCCCCCCAACCACCTTGAGAAGCATTTTCTTCTGCTTTGACTTTTCGGGATTCAAGAGGTTTTCCTTAATTCCGAAAGCCGATATCACCAATCCGAAATCGTAAAACTATTCCACAATCAAAATCTCATCCAACGGGAAGCTCGTCCTACTTCCACTTATGTCTTGCTTCATTTGTCTACAAACTAATGTCGCTAGTCTAGTTTGCTTCGACTCCGCTCAGCCTGACACAATCTTCTGACTTCCAACTTCCGTCTTCCAACTATTTCCTCTTTTCCGGCCAAACCACTGAGGCGACCATCGAGATTGCCAAAACACCCCCCACTACCGCCAAAGAATGTGTGGAACTGAAATGGTAAATCGGCGCGGTGATCATTTTCAAACCGATAAAAGCCAAAATAATCGCAAGACCAAATTTCAGACGGCTAAACATGTGGATGAAATTGGCCAGAAGGAAATAAAGCGATCGGAGTCCAAGAATCGCGAAAATATTGGAGGTGTAAAGGATAAATGGATCATCTGGTGCTATGGCGAATATCGCCGGGATAGAATCCACTGCAAACAGTAAATCGGTAAACTCAATCACTGCTACCACGACCAAAAGCGGTGTAGCCATTTTCACCCCGTTTTTGATGACGAAAAACTTGTCTCCATGATATTCCGGAGTCACTTTGAAGAATCGGTAAATCAGTTTTGCACCCGGATTTTTAGAATAATCTTTATCACCTTCCTCGTCTTTGCTCGCAAACCAGGATTTGTAACCCGCATAGATGAGGAAAGCCCCGAAGACTGTCAATACTACGTTGATTCTGATACTTTGCTCCATGATGGTCATCGGAGGCAGATAGGTCATGCCGATGATTCCCACTCCGGCAAATATGAAAATGGCCCGCATCACCAAAGCACCGATAATTCCCCAAAACAAAACTTTGTGGTGGTATTCCCTAGGCACATTGAAAAAGCTAAACACAAGGATAAAAACAAACAGGTTGTCTACCGAAAGAGCCTTTTCGATCCAGTAAGCCGACTGGAACTGGGAAAACTTTTCCATTCCCACTTCCTCGCTGGTAACTATGTAAATGAAAACGCTGAAAAGCATGGAAAGCCCGATCCAAAATACTGACCAGATTGCGGCTTCTTTATTGGAGATGATATGACTCTTCTTATTGAAAACACCGAGATCCAGCAAAAGCATGAAAGCTACGGTGAGGGCAAAACCGATGAGCACACCGGGATGGTTGATTAAGGAATCCATGGAATTGGGTAATTGATTATAATGGAATGATTTGATGACCCGGAGGGATTTCCGGATTTTAGAAGTTAACTGAGAGAAAAAGACCTTCTTCTACCAGGTCTCAAAAAATGCGCGGAAGAGGATTTTTGCATCAAAAAAGGATGCAATCTGATAAGGTGCCTTACTCAATTCAAAAGAAAAAACAAGCTGAGGGTCAGTGATGAATCGAAAATCAGAAACCCACCCAATTAATTCAATTCCAAAATCCAACTGGGATATACTTGCCCGGCTTGAATTTCTTAAATACAATTCGGGAGTTGAATCCTGACTCAAGAACCCCGAATTCTGATCGGTAACTTTATAATCGGGAATTGGAGGAAAAAGGCAAATAAGCGAAACGCCGAGAATCCAGCTGCAAAATAGAATTCCAAAGAAAGCCTGCTTGTTCATCGATCTGGTTTGACTTCCCAAAGGTAGAACAATAGCCAGACTCGATAGACAGTCCTGTCAAAAACTTTCTGAGGATTCATCCCACCGGGAAAAACCTGTCAAAATCATCTGCTAAAAACCTCCCAAAATGTGATTTGGAAAGCCTGTTAGCCCGGATTTCTGTCCAAAAGGTCCTATGGTCACCTGAAAACACCGGGAGTCTGTTAAATCCTGGAACCAAATTGAGCAAACTCGGAATACCGATCAAAATGTAAAAACCCAATAAATAGGAACCCAGAAGCTTTTTCCGTTCCCCTTCAAACCCATTCTTATAATCCAGATAGTGCCCGAATTCATGTTGGATTATCCGCTTTTTTGCATGATCCGGGATTTCGGAATGAATAAAAATACCGATTTCAGGTAAGCAAATTCCGCTCCCAGACTTTATCCACCTTGTCTGAAAAATCCGGATTCCTTCCACCAGTGCTATATTCTTTATCTCTTTAATCACTTTTTTTGCCTATTCTATAATTATCCAAAAATGAGAATTACTTCATTCTAATGAAGGAAAAAAAATATTTCAAATTGCCCATACCACGACAGTTTAACTTTCCAACAGCTTGAAGACAAGGGTTTTTCTGTGCAACTTTAAGTACATCAAACTTTTAAAATCATGTTAGACAAATTGTTAAAATTAGCAGATGGGCCATTGCAGGATTTGCTGGCAAAATCAGGCGGAAACCCAAATTCCGCTGGCGCAGTAAAGGAATCTTTTCTGGAGGTGATACAATCCCAGACTAGCTCCGGCAACTTTGAGGGAATCATGGAGATGTTTTCAGGCAACGAAACTGCGCCTGACAGCCCTGCCGTGAATCATATGACCGGTGATCTCACCAATGGGCTGAGCCAGAAGTTGGGCATTGATTCCCAAAAAGCAATGGCAATCGCAGCGGCTGCACTTCCCATGCTGCTGAATCTATTCAATAAACAGGTAAATGACGCCCCACAGCCCAATGAAGACATCATGAATTCGGTGGTAAACTCCATGAAAGGAGGAGGCGGTGCAGGATTGGATGATCTTTTGGGATCAGTTTTTGGCGGAGGAAAAAACAAGGGTGGCTTTGATCTCGGTGGAATTATTGATATCGGAAAAGGACTTTTTAAATAGTCAAAAGGACAAGGGAATTGAGGCTACCACCAGCGGTTTAACTTAGAAAGTTGACAATTATCAGGCTGACCTTAGCACTTTTCATCCTTGACACAACTCAATTTTTCCTAATTTTAAGTTCGTTTTTAATCCAAATTTTATGAACAAATCTAAATTTCTTTCCCTCCTTTTAGTGTTGCTTTTCGTGGGTTTTGCAGCACAAGCTCAGGTCCCAAAGATTCCCGTTGCCGATCTTTCAAAGCAAGTATTGGGCATTTTGGACAACACCTCAGGACTCAATCTCAGTGCTGACCAGACCACCAAGCTGAAATCCAACAACAAGACTTTCGTGGATCAGTTGTTTAAAATCACAAATGGCAGCGATTCAGATGAAACCAAAAAATCCAATATTCTTAATCTTAAAAACGGAAGGACCAAATTCCTGACAGATCTCCTTGGCAGTGAACTGTTTCAAAAGTATTCCGGAAATGTGCTAAAAGCCATCAACCCTCTAAAATCAAAATTAGGACTCGCAGCTCTTGCATTCTGACCGCATTTTGCTTCACTTTAAAGCCTTGGAAAACCTCCAAGGCTTTTTCTTTACCCAAGAATGAAAAAAATCCTATCCCTCCTACTCCTGTTCACCTGCTTTTCATGTGCCAAAAAGAAGCAAGAAATTGAGTTTTGGCTGACCGATCCAAAAGCGAATGTGCTGTTGGAAAAGCAATCAAACGATCAGGAATTTCCGGATAGTGAGCTGATTTTGACGGTTGATTCCGAAACCAGCTTTCAGGTAATGGATGGTTTTGGGTTCACCCTGAGTCAAGGTAGTGCTAAGCATCTGTTGGCAATGAGTGATTCTTCACGGGATAATTTACTTCAGGAACTCTTTGGCAAAGGAGAAAAAGACATCCGGATTTCATATCTGAGGCTTTCTGTAGCAGCTTCTGACCTGAATGATTTCCCTTTTTCTTACAATGATCTCCAGGATTCCCTCGCCACTGATCCAGCTTTGGAAAATTTCAGTCTCAGCTATGACACCTTGGACGTAATTCCAGTTTTAAAGCAAATCCTGGATATCAATCCCAATATCAAACTAATGGCCTCTCCATGGTCACCTCCCAAATGGATGAAAGACAATAAGGATTCCCGGGGAGGTTCACTTTTGGAGGAATTTGAAGGAGCCTATGCTTGCTATTTGGTCAATTACATTAAGGCCATGCAGGAAAAAGGATTCAAAATCGACGCGCTCACGATTCAAAATGAACCGCTTCATCCGGGAAATAACCCTTCCCTATTGATGCTTCCTGAGCAGCAGGCCAGGTTTATTGGAGTTCATCTTGGACCTGCCTTCGCCGAAAATGAAATCAGAACCAAAATCGTGGTGTACGATCACAATGCAGATCGGCCAGACTATCCCATTGCGGTTTTGAGTGACACTTTGGCCAATCCATTTATAGACGGGTCGGCTTTTCACCTCTATGGCGGGGAAATCGAAGCTTTATCGGAAGTTCACCAGGCTTTTCCTGATAAAAACATCTATTTCACCGAACAATGGATCGGCGCTCCGGGAAGCCTGGAAGGCGATATGCCCTGGCATGTTAAGAACCTGATCATTGGCGCGTCCCGCAACTGGGCCAAAACAGTTTTGGAATGGAACTTGACTTCAAACCCCGAACTCACACCTTACACAGACCGGGGCGGATGCGACAGATGTCTTGGGGCTGTCACAGTCAGTGGGGATTCCGTCGTCAGAAATCCGGCTTACTATGTCATTGCCCATGCCAGTAAGTTTGTAGATCCAGGATCTATCCGCATCGACAGCAACCTGTTTGATGGGCTTCCCAATGTGGTATTTCTCAGACCTGACGGAAAGAAAGTCTTGATTGCATTGAATGAAGCTAAGAACCCAATCAGCTTTCAGATAAAAGACAAGGAAAAAATCTTCTACGCCGAACTCAACCCGGGTGCGACGGGAACTTGGATTTGGTAGATTTTGATTTCACCGCAAAGACGCGAAGAAACGCAAAGTTTTTTACCAAAGAGGAAAATGAGAAAAAGGAAGATTGGTTTGCAATGATTCTTTAGGACTCATTAAATAATTCTCAATTGGCCTTCTTAAGTCGTCAGAGAAAAGCTAAAGATTTTTGGGTTCAAGGAGGTTAAGATTTATTTTCAATTTTCAAACCCTTCCCAAATAGGCGGAATCTGAAAATTGGTAAGAAGTAGCTGACTTTTTTCGATAAAAAGACAAATACACACACCAGGATTTTTCCAGATCCTTTTCTGAAAGGGTGATTTCTGCCTGTAAACTTGACCTAGTACCAGCTTCTTTAAACCAATAATAATCTCCAGTTTCAGGATGAAGCATAAAAAGCATACAATAGTCGGGCAAAAAAGAACTCCCTTTCCCTGAATTATCATCCCAAGATATTTCAATCCTACTTCCGATACGCATAGCCTGAGAATTCTCTACTCCTAATATGGGGCCCTCACTAATTTTCAGGTAGGACGGATCGATTCGGGGCTCCTGTCCGAAGGTATATCCTTTGTTAACCAACTCCCCGAAAGCACAATGAATTCCCTTCCGGCTTTGGGTGGATTGATTCTGAAAACCAAAATTCAAGACCTCTTTAATCGGCTTAAGGAACGTATTGATTTCCCGGAATCGTTGTCTGTTGAGATATTGAAGCGGAGTGGGATGAGTCTTGTTTCGATGATTGGAGGATGGAAGTTTTCTCATGATGGTCTGCCCATCCAGCTCATAAAAGGTAAAGCCCCCGGCTTTCCCATTAGGGATTAGACCTCCAAAACTTATTAATTTTGCCATATTCCTGTTGTTTAAAAGTCATACATCTGTAGCTCCAAAGAACAGTAAAGGCAGTACTCCCCGCAACCAAACGTGCGGAATATGCGGTTTTCGTACAATTTTGCATCGGGTCATATTCAACAGCCAAGGGTACAAAGCCCGTACTTTCCTCGAATAATCCTCGAATTTTCTTAGTATTTGCTATGGGATTGATTGCCCTTTTATCAGCTTAACCTTGCGAGCGTATTTAGCTTTTCCAGCTCACTGTATGCCAGCTTTAGGAATTTATCCACCTTTGTTTCCATACTTTGAAGTGATTCTTCAGGGACAATAAATCCGGCATGATAGCGTGAATATGCATAGCATTTATCCAGAAGATTAAGTAAGGAATCCTCTTCAGGATTAAAAATTGATTCAAATCCGGGATTGTACTTGGCAGCTTAGCGAAGTAATTCTCTGATTTCATGGGTTTCCTTTTCCAGCTTTTCCCAAGCCATCAAAATAGCTCTGAGAGCCATCTCAGCCGGCTGATGAAGCAGAAACGGCCTAATTTCTTGGTTGGTCTGAAGGGCAAGTGATAAGAATTCCTGGGCCTTGTCAAATCCGGATTCCAGTCGTTCCGCAGCTTTTTTGAAAATCATTTCTCGATCTTCAGGACAAAAAATTGGCAATCCTTCAAAATCGGAAGAAAGGAACTTTGGTTGGCTTGGAAATACTTCTTTCCATAAGTAAGGATTCCCTTCAGTTTGACTTTTTTTCAGATAGGAACCAGAGGGTCTTATTTCACTTTATGTGAACTCCTCTGAGGTAATACCCCTTTGCGAATTCTTTGCGGCAAAAAACTCAGCGCACTCATATATAACCTCAGTGATCTTGGCGGTTAAAAAACTCAATAAGAAACCTTCGGCTCCAGCCATATCAAACCCAAACTCAGCAGCATCCCAATCAGCCAAAACCAGTTGGAAATCTTAGTGTAGTTATTCTCCAAGATGCTTTTCTGATCCTGAGATCGAAAGGTTAGCGGCTTAATCAACGCATTTGCGTATAGGATTGGCAACTCATCCTGCCCATACACATACACCGAAAAGTTCTCGCCAAAATCTACCCATCCCGTCGAATCTGACTGATAAATCCCTTTCGCCAAAAATGGATTGGTCAAAGCCCCAACCAAGTTCACCGAGTCTTCCTGATTATAAATCCACTTCGGAATACTATCCCTTTTGTTCAATTGGATTTCA
>DATIAI010000319.1:0-3182 GCA_035458065.1 Algoriphagus sp.
GGATCAATGTGCTCAACGCTTATTCCTGCACAGAGTGTGGGCGCTGCACGGCCGAATGTCCTGCAAATCTGACGGGGAAAAAACTTTCACCACGCAAAATCATGATGGATGTGCGCGACCGTGCTGATGAAGTTGGGAAAAGTATTGATTCTGGAGGCCCCGGTTTTGAAGATGGAAAGTCTCTTTTGGGAGATTACATCACCAAAGAGGAAATCAACGCCTGCACGACATGCAACGCCTGTGTGGAGGCTTGCCCGGTGAATATCGATCCGCTATCCATCATTCTGCAACTGCGTCGCTATGTGGCGATGGAGGAGTCGGGTACTCCGGCGCAATGGAATTCGATGTTCCAAAATATGGAAACCAGCTTTTCACCCTGGAAATTCAGTCCTTCCGACCGATTCAATTGGGCTGAAAAAGTGAAGGAAACTGAGCAGTAATCAGGAAGCAGTGAGCAGTTATCATTGATCAGAGTTCAGTAAGAATGTGCAGTAAAAAAGTCTTTAGTCTAAACAAATATGAAAACCTCAACTCTGGTACAGCCCTAGTAAATCGTAAATCCAAAATCGTAATTCAAAGCAATGTCAACATATAAAGTACCAACCATGGCCGATATGGCCGCAAATGGACAAAGCCCGGAAGTTCTTTTCTGGGTGGGATGTGCCGGTTCTTTCGACGAGCGATACAAAGCCGTTACTCAAGCTTTTGTGAAAATATTAAACAAAGTTGGGGTGAGTTTTGCAGTGCTTGGCCCAGAGGAAGCCTGTACCGGAGATCCGGCAAGAAGAGCGGGAAACGAATTCCAATTCCAGATGCAGGCGGTTGCCAACATTCAGGTGATGAATGCTTACGAGGTGAAAAAAGTTGTCACCGCTTGCCCTCATTGCTTCAATACCATAAAAAATGAATATCCCGCTTTGGGGGGAAATTACGAGGTAATTCACCATTCCCAGTTTCTCCAGCAGCTGATCAATGAGGGAAAAGTACGCTTGCAGGGCGGTGGAGAGTTCAAAGGCAAAAAAATCACCTTCCATGACTCTTGCTACCTTGGCCGTGCAAACAATGTTTACGAAGCGCCGCGTGAAGTCATCAAAGCGCTGGATGTAGAGCTGGTTGAGATGAAGCGCTGCAAAACCAAAGGACTTTGTTGCGGAGCCGGTGGTGCTCAGATGTTTAAAGAACCTGAACCTGGCAAAAAAGACATCAATGTCGAGCGTACCGAAGAAGCCTTGGCAACCGGAGCTCAGACCATTGCCGTTGGATGCCCTTTCTGCCTAACCATGATGACAGATGGTGTGAAAAACAAAAACCGGGAATCCGATGTGAAAGTCTACGATCTGGCAGAAATGATCGCCAAAGACATGGGGATTTAATGACGGGTTTTGAATCAATTCAACCCTTTTTGCCGTTATGCAGAAAGGGTTTTTCTTTGTTAGACAATTAAGCACATGTACCTACCATTTGAACAAATGCCTGAAAATTCCCGGGTCTGGGTATATCAGGCAGATCATAAATTTTCGGATACTGAGGAAAAACTGGTTCGGGATCGGATGACTCGCTTTTGCGAAGGCTGGAATACGCACGGAAATCTGATGCCGACTTCATTCGACTTGGTTGACAATCAAATCCTTATTTTGGCTGTAGATGAAAGCAACTTGGGTGCAAGCGGCTGCTCGATAGACAGTTCTGTCCGGACTTTGCGTGAGCTTGAAAATCTCCTGCAGACCAATCTGACCGACCAGGGAAAAATCAGCCTGAAAAAATCAACCGGGGAATTGAAAGTAATTCCTGCTTTGGGAGTCAAGACCCGGGTAGTCTCCGGAGAAATTGATCTTGAAACTGAAGTCATTAATCCAACGATTCGAATCAAAGCCGATCTTAAAAATTTGTGGCAGCCCGTCCGAAATAGTTGGCTAAACAAGTATTTTCCAAATTAATTAGTAATATTCAGTATTGACCGACAATTGCCTTTCGATGAAATCGAGCAGGATTCAAAAAACACCCATAGGGATAATTATAATTCATGCGAGATTCCATATGTCCGCTAAAAATCAATAATAATATGAAGCACCATTTTTTGTGGATATCAACTTTTGTTCTTCTAGTTCTGGGTGGCTGCAAAAGCCTTCAGGAAAAAGGGAACGACCAATTTCTTTCCGGGCAATATCAATATGCCATCAACACATTTACCCAGATTTTAGAGCAGGATTCTTCCAATCTGGAGGCAAATCAAGTAATAGCGGAGAGCTACAGACTATCGAACAGAATCGAAAAATCTGAACCTTACTACTCACAGTTGGCGGAAAACGAGCCGTCATTTAATAATTATTTTTTCCTTGGGCAAAGTCTCAAAGCACAGCAAAAGAACGAGGAAGCCATAGCAGCTTTTGAGAAAGCGAAAAGTTACACCTCTGACGAAGCACTCTTGGCCAGAAATCAACGTGAAATAGAAGCGGTCAAACTGGCTGAGGGGATTGAGAATTATTGGCCAAACCATGAATTGGTTAATTACAAAGAACTCAATACTTCAGGTGCAGATTACGCGCCTGTATTCAGTGAAGATTTCCTTTATTTCACCTCAGGCAGACAAGCTTCAGGATTGTATCCTGCGACTGGTACGCCCTACACCAAGCTTTTCCGAGCAAGAGCTGACGGATTGAAAGTGGATGTTGGAGCGATACAGGCTTTGCCTGAATTCAAAAATGAAGAAGGGCTTAATCAAGCAGCCATCGCCATTAGTCCAGATGGAAATACTATCATTTACGCAAGAGGGAATTCTATCTCCTCCAAAGATCTTCCCGAAGTTGCCCTTTTTGTTTCCTATTTCCGGGGAGCAGGATTTACTCAGCCGATTTGGATGCCGGTAAATGAGGATGAAACTTGGTGGAACAGTACTCCAGCCTTTAGTCCAAATGGGGAAGAATTGTATTTTGCTTCCAATCGACCTGGAGGGTATGGAGGAATTGACATCTGGAAAGCGACCCGGCTAGCAAACAGTGACTTTGGAAATCCGGTTAATCTTGGACCGACTATCAATACTCCAGGCAATGAGATGTTTCCAAGAATGACTCCGGATGGGAAGTTCTTTTTCTCTTCAGACGGTCATCCAGGCTATGGAAAGCTGGATTTGTTTGTGGCCGAAAACAGCGAATCCGGGACTCAGGTAATCAAAAATCTGGGTC
>DATIAI010000320.1:0-12629 GCA_035458065.1 Algoriphagus sp.
GATGATCATCATTCCTATTGGAGCCGGATTGATCTTCAACAAGATTTTTAGAGGAAAATCAGCTTGGTTGGATAAAGCCATGCCGCTCGTATCGATGATTGGGATCGGTCTGATTATCGTAGTGATCACGGCCGCTGGCAGGGATGCCCTGTTGGATATTGGGATTCTCCTGATTGGACTGGTGATGATCCACAATTTCTTCGGATATGCGATCGGGTATTGGTTTGCCAGATTGTTTAGAATGAGCGAAAAAGACTGCCGTACCGTAGCCATCGAAGTGGGGATGCAGAATGCCGGATTGGCCTCGGGAATCGCTAAAGAAATGGGCAAGATCGCAACCGTTGGACTTGCTGCGGCGGTATTTGGGCCAGTGATGAATATCTCCGGATCAATCCTGGCTTCCTATTGGCATAAAAAGGAACCTAAGGAGCTATAATTATTCTTTCAAACGGATACAATAAAGGAGTTATGAATTAGTTTATAGTGTGACGTAATTTTTATTTTCATGCTATGAGTAAATCAACTCTGTTTTTCTCTCTCGTTTTTTTCGGCTGTATATCAAGCAGTTTTTCTCAGGAGAAGTTTGTAATCGAGCTTTACGGAGGGCCATCAAAGGCGCTTTTGACCTATGAAGTTGTCCCAAACAACTATAACATTTCCCCAAGCAATGAAGTCAGTTGGCACATCGGATCCAATTTTCTTTGGGGGTTGAAAAAAGACTGGCAACTCAGCGCCCAACTAGAATTTTTCAAACGTGAACTGGGGACTCATGCTTTTTCAAACCCTTCAGACACAATTCAAATCACCGGATATTCCACAGAAGGAATCCCGCTTTTGGCTTTAGGATTAAGAAAAACTTGGGGGAATCTCTATCTCCAACCGAGTGTGAGTTTGATGAAGAGTCCCTCTGTTTTGGACCAGTATGAAAGTGGAAATGTTTGGAATGAAATTCCGCTTGGTGTCATTTCAGAATCCGATTGGGGGGTTGGGTTGAGATTGGAAGGGGGAATTAAACTTTACAATCAAAGGGGGAATTACTTTTTAGGTGGACTCAGATATCAACAGGGACTCATTTTGATGGATCAGATGAATGCGCCGGTCCGATACAATGAACGGATTGAGCATGTGCTTTCGGTCAAAAGCAAAGGTTCCTATTTTGGACTTTTTGCTGGGTATGGCTTCAATGGTGTGAATATGAAGTCAACGATGAGTCGCTCTCCGAAGCGGCTTTACAATGACAACAAGCTTCTCAAGCATGACTTGTCACTGGAGGATGGTTTATATTTCATGCTTTACGGAGGAGTAAGAAGGAGGGAAAATCCGCTGTCAAACGAATTTACCTACTCTAACACCAGCGGTCAATTTCAAGCGGTTTTGGGATATTATTTCAATGGGTTTTCTCTTGAATCGGGCTATGGCAACTTCAGCTACAATGCTAATTACCAAATCGACTTTGATGGAGTAGAAGCATTGGTGATGAGATGGGAGAAATATAATATGCCTGTAATTCCTTTTACTTTCAAATACCATATTCCGCTAAATGATCAAAATACTGTAAGATTCGGGCCCAGCTTCAGTACCTATTTTGCGCTGAAAAATCAAAGTAATTTCTGGTTTTCCTCTGTTGGTTCTGGAAAAACGATAACGGGTGAAAAAGAATATAATTACACCAGCGAAGTATATTCAGATCGTAACCTTGAGCATGGAAGATTTGCTTTTAATGCAGGCATGTTTGCAGAAATGTCGGTTTTCAATTCCAGCTTCTTGACTTTTAAGATTTCAAGAAATTTCGCCTCAGCTGACTTTGTGAAAATCAATGGTAATTATATAATCGAGGGAACACCCGTTGCCATAGAAAGTCTAGGGAATGTCAATGGATTTTTGATTGATTTAGGATACAAAATCCCACTTAAGGTACTCAATAGGCAACTTAAACAGGAGCGAAAAACGGCGGCTTAGAATTACTTTTCAAAGTAAGTCTTGAAAATCTCCGTCCAGATTTCATAGCCTTTTTCATTCAGGTGAAGTTGATCCTCGATGTACAATTCAGGTCTTGGATTTCCATTCTGATCAGTCAAAACTTTCCAGGTATCGACGAATTCTACACCTTCTTTTGCCAAGCCATATTCTTTTAGCTTTTGGTTGAAAATCTCGTAGTTCTGTTTTTTCTCCCATCTGGAAGGACTAGGCTTTGCACCACTCAAAAAGATCTCTGTTTTAGGATTGATCAGTTGCAGCCGGTTGACAATGTTGTCCAAACTGGTCAAAATATCAGCGACGGGAACATCGGCCCAAACATCGTTATCACCTTCATAGATGAACACTCTGCTTGGTTCTAATCGTATCACTAGCGGAAATAGGTGCCTTTCCAGATCAGAGGCCTTTGAACCTCCGAAGCCGGTGTTCAGGATAACCTCATTTGGAAAGGAGGTTTCCAGGTTTTTCCACATTCGAATCGTTGAACTTCCGGTGAAAACAGTTCCTCCTTGTTCCCATCCCAAGCTGTCAATCCTTGCGGAAATTTCTCTGACTTCTTTCTCAAAAGGAACTTCCTGTGCCTGGGTTTTCCCCCAATGTAACAGTGAAAAAAGTAGGAAAAATGCTATGAATCGGTTGATTTTCATGTTTTAAGTTGCTGTTTCAGGGATAAAGTAAAACATGATTCCCAATATTAAATACACTAAAATCAATTGAACCCCTTTATACCAGTTTGAACGGCCATCACCGGAGATCATTGTGGCAAGAATGACACCCAAAAACAGCGACCAGATCAAAGCCCGGTTGAAGGCCAAGTTCATTTGTTCCGGTCCGACAAAAGTGCTGACCAAGACTAGAAGGGGGGCAATAAAAAGGGCAATTTGAATCGAACTGCCCAAGGCAATTCCGATGCTTAAATCAACTTTGTTTTTTGAGGCCATCACCACCGCAGAGATGCTTTCGGCAGCTCCACCGATGACCGCAAGAAAGACTACCCCGATGAATATGCTGGTCATTCCCATGACTTCCCCGGTTTCCTCTGCGGCACCCACCAGGATTTCACTCATAAATGCTGCGAGGACTGAAGCAAACACCAAAAAACCAATTGCTTTAGTTAAGGACCAAGGCTTTTCATGTGACTCCTCCCCATGGGGATTTTCACTCTTGAAAAAGTCCGGATGGGTCTTTAGCATAAAAACAAGGTATAATCCGTATGCCACAAGCAAGGAAATACTAAGCAAAATATTCAGATCATTTTCTGCCTCTGCAAATTCAGCACTGCCGAAAAAACGGTTGAATGCACTGGGAACTATCAAGCTCAATACGGCTATCATCATCATGGAACTATACATCCGGATGCTGGTAGAGTTGTATTCTTGGTAATGAAATTTAAGACCTCCGACTAGAAACGAAATGCCTAAGGCCAAAAGCAAATTGGCCAAAATAGCTCCTGCAATAGAGGCAAGGACCATCTCATGTAGGCCTGCTTTCAAAGCTATAAAGGCGATGATCAATTCAGGTAAATTCCCAAAAGTGGCGTTCAAAAGTCCTCCGACCGCATCTCCGGTATATTGAGCTAAATTCTCTGTTGAAGTGCTGATCAGTCTGGCAATCGGAATAATGGATAACGCTGCCGAAAAGAACACCATTGGTGCTGATGCTTGGGAGTATTCGAGGAAAAGGGATACAGGTATAAATACGAATAACCAGTGAATTCCAGGGGTTAAGACTTCACCTAGTAATGATTTTGGTATAGCCATGGTTCAGGATTTTCATGAAGCTAGGCTTTAGAATTTTCAAAAAACATGATCAAACTCAAGTGTCAAAAAAATCATGCCTTGAGAGCGTGCAATTATTGCCCGGTATTGTACACTTCGGACAAAATGAAAGTTTGATCATCAAGGACAGATAAAATAAGCGAACCTCATTCTACCCCAGAAAAGTGGGTTTTTGTCACATTTTTGGTTCAAATCATACGTTTCAAACTGTCAATCATCTTTTTGGAACCGTTTTCGCGTTCTTTATTTGGATCCAACCCGCAACCTTCCAAATTATGCAGCAAATCACCCGTTTCTTTTGGTTTTGCAGCGGAGCAAATTTTGCTTTGCTCAAGCGTGCCCCAACCGAGTCCAATAAATATGTGGGAATCGGCGCTACTGTGTTCTTTACCGGGGTATTGGCGGCACTTGCTGCCGGATATGCCCTATTCACGGTATTCCAGTCTTTGATTCCATCCATTTTTTTTGGGTTGCTTTGGGGTCTGATGATTTTCAATTTGGATCGTTTTATTGTATCCAGCATGAGAAAGAGGGAGAACGCATGGGCTGAATGGAAACTGGCTATTCCAAGATTGGTTTTGGCGGTTTTGTTGGCTTTGGTGATTTCCAAACCGCTGGAATTGAAAATGTTTGAGCGGGAAATCAACCGCAAATTGGATGAGAAGAAAACGGAATTTATTGCCCAATCCAAAGCAAACCTGGCTAAAGGTTTCCCCGAAATCCAGGAATTGGAAGCGGATATTGATTCATTGAAATCGGAAGTTTCTGCTGCAGAATCTTTCCGGGACCAACTACAAAAGGAATATGATGCGGAACGATTTGGGGAGAAAACCTCCGGTACCAGTGGAATTGTCGGATTGGGAACCAATGCCAAAAAGAAAGAACAGCAATTGGATGCTTCCCAATTGGCACTGGATGAACTGAGAAAAAGAAATCAGATCCGAATCGATACTCTAGAAGCTCAAATCCGGGAATTTATTACTTTGCGTCAGGCTGAATTTGAAAAACAGCAACCGGGAATTGACGGTTTTGACGGGTTGGCTGCTAGAATGGACGCCCTTTCGGTTTTGACCAAGGAAAGTGCTGCGATGGCAATGGCCAATGTATTCATCATGCTGTTGTTTATAGCGATTGAGACCGCACCGATTTTTGTAAAGTTGATTTCAGGACGAGGGCCTTATGATGAACTATTGGAATTGCATGAAGACAAGGTCAAACTCTTCAAGGGTGAAAAATGGACAAAGGCCAAAGGCGAATCTGAGGCTCGAGTTGACTATTTTCAGGATACGCACTTCTATGCCACTGACTTGAACAAGGAAAAAACCAACCGAAAAAACAAGGCAGAAGCCAATCGAGAAATGGCTAAATGGGATGATGATTTATAATTAATTCTATTTCCAACAATCTCATTAAAATTGGCCTTTGCCAATAATCATTTCGTTATTTGATCCAATTGATCCATGGTTCGGCTGACGGATTTCCATTCAGCGAAACCCACAATTTTCACCAAAAACGCTAGAAACTTTCCTGGATTGATCAGTTTGTTGGCAAGTTTGGAGATGTTTGCGTCACGATCTTTCACCTGAAAATCCTTGTTGAGATCTGAGTGATATTCTCCGGCATATTTCCAGGCACCGTCTCTTGCGATCTGAATCGAAAAGTTGAGAAGCATTTCATCCCGGCCTTTTGCCAGCGGAATCAGCCAGCCAAAAATCGGTGAGACCGTGCTGATATTGACTTTTACCCCATCCACCAGTTCTGCCAAAACTGCATTGATTTTGTTGAAATCACCTTGAATTCCAATCAATTCTTTATCAGCCATGGTTTCCGATGCAGCAATTCCCAAGTCAAGATTGATGTGAGCATTTATTCCGAGAAAGAGGTGCTGAAGAACCAGATGGCCTGAAGTTTTACTTGCTTCAAAAGCCAATCTCCAGCTTTCTGTAGGTTTTTTGCCGGATTTCCATTGTTCGTAAGCATCGATAAACCGCTTTGCGAAAAGCACATCCAATACTTCCATCCTGGGATTGTCCGCAAATTCTCCGGCTAAAATTCCGTCACGGACTCTGCGGGTCACCTGCCGATATAAAATTGCAAAATATCCTATCCGGGATTGTTGGGTTTTACATTCGGTCACTATTTGATCCATTCGGATCAGGACTTCCTCAATTGTTTTCATTTATGATTTTATATGAAAAAGCTTTCTAAAATATCCCCGACATAATATGCGACAACAGCGGCCAAAAGTCCCAATGCGACAGTTTCGGAAATGCTGCGAATCGCTGAAGTCTGGTTGACAATCCCTTTGAGCCAACCGACAATGAGGAATGCCAGTCCGGTAAGAATGCTTGTCCAAAGGAAAATATTCATTTCTGTAGGAAAGAAAAAATCCCATAAATAAACCAATAGGGGAATAACTCCGACCAAAATAAATGAAATCAAAGTTGCCAAACCGATTTTGAACGGACTTTTGGTGTCACGCATCATCCCCAATTCGTCTTTCATCATTTCCGAAACCCAAAGGTCTTTGTCAGAGCAAATATGGTCAACGATCTTAGTCAGGAGTTCTCCCTTGAAGCCCTTTTCCCGGTATATCTCGGCGATTTCCTCACGCTCGACATCTGGCAGGTTTTCTACTTCCCAATATTCGATTTTTTCATGCTTGTTGAAATTGTCACGTTCACTTTTGGCTGAAAGATAGGCCCCAACTGACATGGAAAATCCATCAGCAAGCAAATTGGCACAGCCAAGGATGATCAAAATTCCAGGGTCCAAATTGGCACCGAAACCACCTGCAACGACCGCAAAAGTCGTCACCGCTCCGTCAATTCCTCCATAGACAAACTCCCGGAGATACTCCTGAAGTTTTCCGAATTTAGTTTCTATTGAGTGGATGTCTCCTTCCATGGTTTATCTCAGATGCTGTAAAAAGAACCTTTTCACGTTTTCCCCCATCACTGCCCTTATTTCTTCCTCGGAAAAGCCTGCATTCATCAGCCCCTCGACGATTAAGGGAAGTCCTGTAATATCAAAAGGAACAGCAACCGATCCGTCGTAATCTGAGCCTAATGCCACAAATTGGACTCCCACAAGATCTCGGACATGTTTGATGCTTGCAATGATGTTGGGTAATTCAGGAGTTCCGACCGCCATATCGAAAAAAGCAATTCCAATAATTCCTCCATTTGCGGCAATTTTTTGAATTTGTTCATCACTGAGGTTTCGTTGGGAGTCCAATACCGCCCGAACTCCTGTATGGGAAATGATAACCGGCTCAGAAGTGATGGCCAACACATCGTCGACGATTGCGGGAGAGGAGTGAGCCAAATCAATGAAAATACCGAGTTCGTTCATTCGTTTTACAGCGGTCTTTCCAAATTCAGTTAATCCGGCTCCGTTTTCACCATGGGCAGATCCCCCGAATTCATTGTCGAAGAAATGTGTCGGACCAATCATCCGGACTCCTGCGGCATAGACTGCGTCAAGGTTTTCGATGGTTCCCTCTAATGCATGACCACCTTCAATTCCCAACATTGCTCCAATAACTTCTTTATCCGATTTTCTTGCCTCAATCAGTTTTTCCAAATCAGCTTTTGACTTGATGAAAATGGCTTTTTCACCTTCATTTTCTACAAATCCAGCCAAGGCTTCAGATTGTGAAAGCGTTCTGTTGATCAGACTAAACCAATTCCAGGGACCTTCGCCTTTTGCAATAGTAAGCGGAGTGATGTTGTCAAAAGCATCTTCGCTGTTGCTCTGCATATTTTGACCTGCCGGGGATTTGGAAACAATAGTGAACATTTCGAGGGCAACATTCGCCTCTCTCATTCTGGGGAAATCTACATGGCCCTGATCGCCTCTTTTATTCAGGTTTCTTCCCCAAAGCAAGGCATCGCAGTGTAAGTCTGAGATAAAGTCCAATCTGTCATAAAGTGCTTGAGCCTCTGAAGAAACCTGATATGGACCGGCAGCTTTGACAGGATTACGTTCCGATTCTATGTATTGTGGGACAGTGTTGATTCCGATGAGGTAAAGGATAAAAAGGACAACTAGAAACAAGAGAAGTTTTTTCATCAGCTGGGGTTTTGTTTCAAGTTAAAAGGAAATTTGAATAGCTCCGATAGAGAAAATCGGGATAGGGTTTGAAACTCTGATAAAAAAAGTAAGAAATTTTTTACTGATATTTTGATTCTTTGTTTGATTTTGATAGGTTTAAGAAACTTTTGCGAATAAAATTATTGCTCAACCCAGCACTTTGCCAAAGTTTCTATGGTTTTAATCCATTGACAATAAACCCTGACCGGGAGCCTAAATTCTAAAAGGCTCCCTCTTTTTTTGATTAAATTTTTCCTGATTTTGTAAAAAGTTCAAAAACAGGTTTAAAAAATTGACAAATTCCTGATAAAAAATGTAAAAAGTTGAAATTGTGGTTCAAACAATTTCCGGGACGCTGATTTCAGAAGATTCTGATTTTGAGGTCAAAATGGAAAAAATCAGCTCAAATATTTCGAATTCACATTGTTCTTTGATTAATCATTTAATCCAAAAATCTATTCCTTTTTATCCTCCAAGACAAAATATTCTATTTGAAAACCTCTTATTGAGGATCAAGTTGAGAATAGTGAAAATAAATTCTTTGAATTTTTAATGCTTTTGGGAATTAATTTCCCGGCGATAATCAGAATGAGTTCTACAATTGTAAACTTTCAATCAAGAGTTTTTTTCTGATAGAATAGCTGAATTTAGTTTTGATATGCACTGCTGCTTTTTTTCGTAGATCTGTCAAATCAAAATTTTGAGCGGAAATCAATAAGGATTCCAATTGAATAAAATCCTTTACTCCCAAAATAAACCCGGCTTTTTCAATGATTTCCGGAATGGCTCCGACGGCCGAACCTATAGGTATGCAGCCACAAGCCATCGCTTCCCCCAAGGCATTTGGAAACCCCTCAGAAGTAGAAAGTTGGAGGTAATACTGGTGGGAGTTGTAGGCCAATTTGAGTTCATTTGGGTTCATTTTTCCCAAGACGCAAACATTGGAATGTGAAGAAGTATATCCTAAATCTCCTACTAAAGTGAAGTCCCAATCGGGATGGTTTTCAGCCAATTTTTCAATCAGATCATATCCCTTGACAATAGCACGGGAGGGATGGGAAGTTCCAGTGGCAACTGAAATAAAGGAATGTGGCTTTCTTTCGTTTCCCAAATCCTTCCAGAATTCTGTATCGAAACCGTTTGGGATCACCTGAACTGGTGTCTTTAAATCGGGAATCAGATTCAGAAGTCCTTGCTTGGGGGAAATTCTCGGGTCATAGCGATATTCTTGTTTCACCAAAGCTTCCGCGACAGGCAAAATCAAAGTGCAGTTTTTGAAGCTGTAAACTGTAGCTAATCGAAGCCATTTCTTGCGAAAGTTGCCATAGCCGATCTCTGGCATATTGATGCAGTCTGTGCCTCCGGCTTGGATGGTGCATCTTTTTCCAAACACTCTCCCAAACCAAACCGGCAAGACGCTGTGATACCCTCCAAAAAAGCAGAGGTATTGGCTTGTCCGGGGAAGAAACCAAAGCAGTTGAAAAAATTGTAGGAGAAAGTAGAATGGAAGTTGAACAGGACTTTGGGTGAATTCCAGGGGCTTGATATCGGCGACTGGTTGGATCATTTTCAGATCTCTGTCGATAAAAGCCGTCCGAACCGGAAAGGTGTAGATGATCATGAGCTAAAAATAGCAAACGACAGAAGGATTTCTCAATCGAGGTACAAAATTGAATGTGACTTGGGTAGTCAATTCAGCATCCCAGTGATTTACCTGATCATTTCCTGAATGACCGGCCCGGCAGTTGCATCCGGATATTCTATTTCCAATAAGCTGAAAATTGTGCGTGCTATCATGGATGAATACCATTGACCTTGGATTTTCATCTCGCCTGTTCCCGGAGTATCCGGACCGATTGCCATCATCCAAACTTGGCCAGCGTCGGCATATTCGTCTCCGTGATCCTTCCATGTCACTTTGCCGGTGCCTCTTCCGTGATCTGTGGTGATGATCAGTGTGGTTTTGTCTTTGTATTGGGGATCGGCTTGAAGTGTTTCCCAGATTTCCTGGATGAATTTGTCGGTCTGTCTGGCGGAAAAAAGGTATTGGTCATAGTTTCCGCTGTGTGCCCAGCTGTCAGTTTCTCCATAGGAGATGTATAGTGCTTTTGGCTTGTGTTTCTTCAACGCCTCCATTGCAAAGTGATGGGTGAAAGCGTCGAATCGCCCTGAATTGGATTTTCCTCGGATTTCGCCCAGCAGCTGGTTGAGTAAGATCTCCCCCTCAGTCAGGTCAGCGCCAGTAACATTCTCCCGACCGGCATTGACAGGAACTTTGCTTCGCTCCTCGTTAATGATAAATGGGAATGCGTCCCACCCGGCAAATGCCATCACTTTTCCCTGATAAGCAGGCATCTGATTCAGATATTCCAAAAAGGTGACGTTCGGATTGTTGACCTTCCGATTGTGGTTAATCCGCTCATCATCTGCTTTTCCGGTCAGGATTTCATTGTATCCAGGGTAGGAAAACCACATGGTATTGCTGTTGTTGACCAAATTCCCATAAGCTCTGTTGCCGTAGAGTTGACCTTGTGGGACCAAGGTACTCCAGACAAAAGGTAGCAGCATTTTTCTCCGCTCCAGCTGACTGGGGTGCCAAAAGTCCGCAAGAAGCGAGCCCGGTTCTTTGACCATACCCGTATCGTCGACAAGGAGCGAATCTGCCCCTTTGAAGACTTCCTGCCAGCGCATCCCGTCCAACGTGATCAACACGATGTTTTCGGTTTTGTGAGTTTGGGAAAGGCTATTTGGAATTCCAAAAGCGAAAAGAAAGCAAATAGAAAACAAGGACAGGATGGTCTTGGAGTCAAGAAATTTCAGGGTCATTTTTCGGCGATTTATCTAGTCTACTACTCGATTGGCATTTTAAATGGACTAGTGAAAACTCGGATTTTAGAATCGAAGCCAAGAAATTAGCAGGAAGAATTAACCACAGAAAAGGAAAACAGAAGTGCTTTCATCAAGGACGGAATAAAAAAAAAGGATCAAAAGATGAGCTCCTTTGATCCTCTGCGATTAAAGTTTGAATGGTTTTACACCACCAAATTCACAATCTTACCCGGTACGATAATCACCTTTTTAGGGGCCTTGCCTTCCAGCCATTTTTGAACATGAGCGTCTTCCAAAGCAGCCTTTTCAATTTCAGGGATAGCAAGAGAAAGTGGCAAATTCAGTTTAGCACGCATCTTCCCATTGATCATAACCGGATATTCGAAGTTGCTTTCGACCAGGTATTCTTCCTTGAATTGTGGGAAAGCAACTGTGGTAATGGACCTTGAGTGACCAAGAAGCGACCAAAGTTCCTCTGCGATATGAGGCGCATATGGAGAAACCAAAACAGCCAAAGGTTCCAAAACTTCCCGCTTATTGCATTTCAATGCAGTCAATTCATTCACACAGATCATAAAGCTGGACACAGAGGTATTGAAAGAGAAGTGCGCCATGTCCTCTTCCATCTTTTTGATGGCTTTGTGTAGGGCTTTCATTTCCTCCTTGCTGGCTGGTTCATCAGAAACTGCAAATTCTCCAGCAGCTGGATGATACAGGTTCCAAAGCTTTCTCAAGAACTTGAAAACACCGTCAATTCCATTGGTATTCCAGGGTTTAAACTGCTCTAAAGGTCCAAGGAACATCTCATACAATCTAAGTGTGTCGGCGCCGTATCGCTCGATGATGTCATCAGGATTGACCACATTGTATTTAGACTTGGACATTTTCTCCACTTCCGAACCGCAGACATATTTACCGTCTTCGAGGATAAATTCCGCATCGATCAAATCAGGTCTCCAAGTTTTGAATTTGTCCAGATTCAGCTGATCGTTGTGTACGATATTCACGTCTACGTGCATCGCGGAGGTTTCATATTGATCCTTTAACCCATAGGATACAAAAGAATTGGTGCCCTTTTGGCGATAAACAAAATTTGATCTCCCTTGTATCATCCCTTGGTTGATCATTTTTTGGAATGGCTCGTCGATACTCACCACACCCAAATCATATAGAAACTTGGTCCAGAAGCGTGAATACAGTAAATGGCCTGTTGCGTGTTCGGAACCTCCGATATACAAATCCACTGCTCCCCAGTAATCGGTTTTGGCTTTGTCAGCGAAAACAGAATCATTTTTAGGATCCATGTATCGGAAGAAATACCAGCTTGATCCTGCCCAGCCAGGCATTGTGGACATTTCCAATGGATATTCTCCATCAGCAGTTTTGTAAGTCCAATCTTTAGCTCTTCCGAGCGGTGGTTCACCGTCTTCAGTTGGCAAGTATTTATCCACCTCTGGCAGAACCAATGGCAGGTCTTTTTCTTCAATCAGGTACGGCACTCCCTCTTTGAAATACACAGGAAGTGGTTCGCCCCAATATCTCTGACGTGTGAAGATTGCATCACGCATCCTGAATTGGATTTTGCCTTTCCCGATGTTTTTTTCTTCCAGGAAAGCGATGGCTTTTTCCATGGCAGCATCCATATGAAGTCCAGAAATCACTCCTGAATTAATAATTAGGCCGCCTTTTCCGGGAAAGGAACCGTTTTCCATTGAACCTTGAATGACTTGGCGGATTTCCAGTCCAAAGTGCTTGGCAAAGTTGTAATCCCGCTCATCATGTGCCGGCACGGCCATTACCGCACCTGTACCATAGCCAGCAAGGACATAATCAGCTACCCAAATTTGGATTTCTTCGCCAGTGAAAGGGTTAATGGCATATGATCCGGTGAATGCTCCGGAAATAGTTTTGACATCGCTCATTCGCTCCCGTTCGGAGCGGTTTTTGGCA